>JAFRNO010000773.1 GCA_017430155.1 Kiritimatiellia bacterium
GACGCAGGGCCGATCCGGTTCAACGGAACGAACCTCACCGGCCCCGCGAACTTTCCGGAACATCACGTCGCGGACCGGCTTGCCGCCCGTCTTGCGCGCTTGGGCGTCAACTGCGTGCGCCTACACTTCATGGACACGTGGTACAAGAACTTCATGGACGAGCGCAAGCAGGGCATCCTCGCCGACGACGCCCAGACGCAGCGCAAGCTCGCGCCCGAGCAGCTGGAGAAGCTCGACTACCTGATCGCCGTACTGAAAAAGCGCGGCATCTACGTGAACATGAACCTCCACGTGGGGCGCACGCTCGACGCGCGCGACGGCCTGCCCGACGGTTCGCCGTGGGCGAACAAGACGGTGGGGCAGTTCATGCCGCGCATGGTGGAGCTGCAGAAGGAGTACGCGCGCGACCTGCTTACGCACGTGAACCGCTACACCGGCAATGCCTACACGGACGAGCCCGCCGTCGCGATGATCGAGATCAGCAACGAGGACCAGGGACTCGTGCTGTTCGAGCGGAGCGGGCACATGCCGTCGCTCGGCAAACCGTTCCTGCAGGAGCTGGAACGGCAGTGGAACGCGTGGCTGCACGCGAAGTATCCGTCCGAGGAGACGATCCGGTCCGCTTGGACGCGTGACGCCGGCACGCTCGGAGCGGAGCTGCTGGCGGATTCGCCGAAGGGCGGGTGGAAGCTCGTGCAGGACGATGCGCGGGCCACGTGCTCGGAGAAGGACGGCGTGGTGCGCGTGGACGTGGTGAAGGAAGGCGCGCGGTACAATCCTAAGATCCTGCGTCAGGTGCGGCTGCAGAAGGAATGCCTCTACACGGTTTCGCTGCAGGTGCGCCGCGTCGCCGGCACGGGGAAGCTCAGCTGCTCGGTTGCGGACCCTGGACGCGGCTGGAAGGTCCTGTGGAACGCGCAGCCGACGGTGGGCACGGCGTGGCAGACCGTGTCCGCCACGTTCGAGGCGGACGAGACGAGCGGCAGCACGGTCCTGCAGTTCTCGCAGCTGCGGAACGGCGTCTACGAGTTTCGCAACGTCTCCCTGCGCGAGGGCATGCCGAAGTTCGCGCAGGATCCGACAGCAAAATTCGCGCAAAAGGGGATTCCGCTCCTCCACGCGCATCAGGTGGTGTCCCGTCCGATGCGCCGCGACTACGACGCGTTTCTCTGGCAGTCCGAGCTCGGCTACTGGAAGGGGATGCGCGACTACGTGCGCGAGACGCTGAAGGCCAAGATGCCCGTCTCGGGGACGCAGGCGGGGCACTACAGTCCGCGCGAGATCCAGGCGCAGCTCGACTACGTGGATTCGCACGCCTACTTTCACCATCCGCGCGGCAAGGGCGCGCCGTGGGTCAACAAGGGCGTGACGAACGACTGGACGGCCGGCGGCGAATCGCTCGTGCACGGGATGTCCACCTTGCGTCGCCTGGAGGAGCATTCGCACGCGCCGGAATTGCCGTTCACGGTCAGCGAATACAGCCATCCGTATCCGAGTCCTTTCGTGGGCGAGGGGCAGCCTCTGGCCTGCGCCTTCGGTCGGCAGAAGGGGTGGGACGGCGTGTTCCAGTACAGCTACAACCACTATCCCGACGGCTATGAGCCGCAGGGGATGCCGTGGTGCATCTTCGATGCCGTGGCCAACCCGGCGGTGCTCGCACAGATGCCCGCATGCGCGGCGTTGATGGTGCGCGGGGATTTGCGTGATTCCCGTGAGTTCATCTGGAACAAAGACCGTCCCGGCAAGGAGTACGTGGCTGTAGACGCGGCGAACACGAAGCTCTTCGTGGGATACGCCGACGGGCGGACGATCAAGCTTGGCGACGTATCGTTGAACGTCGGTGCGACGGAGACCGGCTGGGCGACCGTCTCGCTCGTCTCGCGCGACGCGACAGGCTTCGGGCAAAAGGGGAAGGCGAGCGTCCTCATCGCCGCGAGCGGGTCTGTGCGCAACACCGGCGCAAAGATCGAGTGCGCGTCGAAGACGGCCGTGCGCCTCCTCGACTGGGGACGCGCGCCGGTCCTCGCGGAGGGCGTTCCGTGCGAGGTCACGTTCCCCGTGCCGCCCGCACGGCTCATGTGCTATGCGCTCGCGGCGGACGGTTCGCGGGTGAAGGAGATCGCGCCGGCCGCCGTCGGTGACGGTCGTGCGCGCATCACCCTTTCGCCCGCCAGCCAGACGCTCTGGTACGAAGTTGCCATTCGTCCGTAATGAATCTCCCCGAAAGTTTTGCTATACTAGACCCAGTTACCAAAAGGAACCAGAGAATGAAAACGAAGATGATAGTGATTGCAGCCTTGGCGGCGACGGTCGTGCAGGCCGAGTTCAAGATCAACCGCTCGGTGATGTCCGAGGCGTACTGGAAAATCTGGAACGACGACGTCCAGAAGCGCATCGACGCGGACATCGAGAAGTACCGCAAGGCGGACGGCGCGTTTGCGCTGGAGGGCGTGCCGGACGGCGCGGAGGTGAAGGTGGAGCAGCTGACGCACGGCTTCTTCTTCGGCGCGCACATCTTCAACTTTGGCCAGCTCGGCAAGAAGGAGTGGAACGACCGCTATAAGGAGCTGTACAACGCCGAGGGCGGTCTCTTCAACTCCGGTACGGTGGCGTTCTACTGGCGCACGCTGGAGATGTACCCCTACGCGCCGCGGTTCGAGTCGCATTACGAGGACTCGGAGGAGTTCTGGAACAGCTGTCCGCAGCCGAAGGAGCAGACGCACTGGCGTCGTCCTGCCGTCGATCCGGTGATCGCCCACCTGAAGGCACGCGGCTGCCGTATCCACGGTCATCCGCTCGTGTGGGGCAACAACACGTGGATGACGCCCACGTGGCTGTGGGATGCGTTCTGTCCGGCGAACGAGAAGTTCGCGCTGGAGCAGGCGACGGGCGTCAAGATCCCGCGTCCCGACCCGGCGCTCGCGATCTGCGTGGCGGACCGCGCGTTCACGCACGCATGGGGAGCGGCCTGGGCGAAGGTTTACAAGAAGCTCTCCGACGAGGAGATCGCGAAGCTCGTCCCCACGTTCCTCAAGGCGCAGGAGGAGTTCTACGAGAAGCGCATCCGCGACATCGGCGCGCGCTACGGGAGCCGCGTGGACAGCTGGGACGTGGTGAACGAGAGCGCCACCGACTTCGCCAAGCGCTTCGGCTGCCAGGCGGTGCGGAAC
>JAFRNO010000084.1 GCA_017430155.1 Kiritimatiellia bacterium
GGAGTGGATCCGGCGTACGGTCGCCGAGTTCAAGGATCATCCCGCGCTGCTCGGCTGGTACGTGAACGACGAGTTCAACTTCGCGTTTCGCGACCGGCTTGTCGCCCGCAACCGGCTCGTCAAGTCGCTCGACCCGCGCCACGTCACGTGGGGCGTCCACATGGAGCCGCGCGACTCGCGCTGGTTCCTCGCCTGCCACGATGTCCTGGGAGTCGATCCCTATCCGATCTCGGGGAACGCGAAGGAGATGAAGCGGCTCAAGCTCTGCTACGAGCATCCGTCGGTGGCGTTGCAGACGGTGGCGAACATGCGCGCCGTGTGGCAGGTGATACAGGCGTTCGACTGGGGCATGTTCAATGAGGAAATGCTGAAGGGCGGAACGCGCGCGCCCACCCGCGACGAGCTCTCCGCCATGACGCAGCTCGCGATCGCGGGCGGCGCAAGCGGCATCTTCTACCTTTCGACTACCGCGCTCGGTTCGCCGGTCAACGGCGCGGAGTTCCATCGGCGCTGGGCGGATGTCCTCGCCGCGGCGAACGAGGTGAAGGCCAACGAGGCGACGATTCTTTCGCCGGCTGGTCCCGCCGTCACGGAAGTTTCTTCCCCCAGCCTGAAGGTGCGCACGTGGAGCACGGGCGACCGGCAAGTTGCGCTTGTCGTCAACGGCTCCTATCAGCCCATTGTCGGAACGGTGCGCTGTGCGGGATGTGCGCCGCTTGAGGTGAACCTCGGCGGACTCGCGCACGGATATTACGTTTTGCAGAAATAGAAGCAGAGGAATGACATGACACGAAAGACATTCGGAATCGCGGTTTGTGCGCTGGGAATTGCCGCGCACGGCGCGGTGAACTGGGACGACGCGCTCGTGGTGGGCCGCACCAACGGTGACAAATGCTTCTACGCGGCGGGCGAGGAGATGGTCTTCACGCTCGCGCTGAAGGGCGTGAAGGGCGAGATGCCGTCCGGCGAGTACTTCATCGACTGGGTGCGCTCGGCGAACGACGGCAAGACGGAGAAGGGGCGCGCGGAGGCGTCGCTCGCGAAGCAGCTCGTGATCCGCACGTCGCTGGACCGTCCGGGCTTCGTGAAGATTGAGGCGAACGTCGTGGACAAGACGGGGAAGCGCGTCCCCAAGAATCACCGATGGGAGAAGCGCGTGTTCTTCCAGGGCGGCGCGGGCGTGGAGATCGAGAAGCTCCAGGCGTGGCCGGAGCCGAAGGACTTCGACGCGCACTGGGCGGCGGAGCGGAAGATCGTCGACGACCTGCCGCTCAAGGTGATCGAGCGCGCGGAGATCCCGTGCGCGAATCCCGGTCTCCGCCTGTGGCGCATGAAGCTCAACGCGCCCGAGGGCTACCTGCCCGCCACCGGCTACCTCGTGATCCCCAAGGCGGCGTCCGCCGCGAACCGCCTGAAGGCGACGGGCAAGCTCTCCGGCTACTACGACGCTCCGGAGCGCTGCCCGAGCTGGCTCACGAACCACGTGGACGGCATCGAGATGTACATCAACCGCCACGGGTGCGAGGTGGACCGCGAGCCGGACTACTACAAGCAGTTCTACCGCAAGTGGCCGATGCCGCCGGACCACTTCCGCGGCATGGTGTTCCGCGCGCTCCAGATGTTCCGCTTCCTCAAGACGCTGCCCGAGTGGAACGGGAAGGACCTCATCGCCTACGGCACCTCGGGCGGCGGCATGCAGACCATCTGGATGGGCGCGCTCGTGCCGGGTCTCTCGCGCGTCGACTGCTCCACGCCCGCGCTCGCGGACGTCTACGGCTTCAAGTACGGACGCGCCTCGAGCGGCCTCGGCGCGCACGTGGACGAGATCAACTACTACGACATCTGCAACTTCGCGAAGCGCGTGACGTGTCCCGTCACGATCGGCGCGGGACTGGGCGACTACACGTGTCCGCCCGCCGGCATCGCGATCGTCTACAACAACCTCAAGGGGCGCAAGCAGATCACCTGGAGCCAGGGCTGCACGCACGGCTGGTGGCCGCAGGGCATGAAGAAGGTGACGTTCGAGGCGGAGGCGCAGGTGGTGGACAACGCGGAGCTCGCGCGCCGCGTGGCGGAGGACGTGGCGAAGCCCGTGCGTCCCGCGGGCGTGAACGGCCAGCCGTTCTGGAACGGCGCGTCGTGGATGTTCATGTATCCGCCGTCGTTCGCGTTCAAGAAGGTGCCGGGCGCGGCGAAGTACCGCTTCACGGCGATCGACGACATCCACCGCACGCACACGATGGAGGCGGCGGAGCCGACCGCGCTTCTCACGCCGATGTGGGGGAAGAGTCCGGCGCGCGGACTCGTGACGGTGGTCTGCGACGGCCTGGATGCGAAGGGGAACGTGTGCGGACGCGCTGGGATGCGCCGTTTCTGGAAGTCAGCGCCGTTCACGCCGGGCGGCTACAAGCCCGCGCCGCGCTCCTACGCCGAGGCGGCGGCGAAGGCGTGCGACTTCATCTGGAAGCTCCCCAACACGCGCCATCTGCTGGAGAAGGGCGAGCCCGATCCCTCCTACTCGCTCAACTGCTACCCCGCGAAGATGAGCGGCA
>JAFRNO010000774.1 GCA_017430155.1 Kiritimatiellia bacterium
ATCGAGGAGAAGGGGTACGGTCCCACGACGGGCATCTTCTCCACGCGCTACATGCTCATGTACCTGTCGGAGCACGGACGGCGGGACGTGGCGGAGAAGATCGTGCTCCACAAGGGCTTCCCCGGTTGGCTGCACATGCTCGACCGCGATGCGACGACGCTGTGGGAGACGTGGAAGGAGAGCGACAACATCTACTCGAACTGCCACCCGATGTTCGGCAGCGTGGACGAGTGGATCCTCCGTTTTGGGCGTTGACGCAGAGAACAAAGAAAGGATGCTTGAATGAAGAAGATTGCATTGCTTGTTGCGGTGGCGGCGTGTCTGGCGCAGGCCGAGACGATTGACGTGCCGGCCGGGCAGAAACGCACGGTCGAGCCGGGGCGCCGGTTTACGGGCGACGTGCTCGTGAAGACGGGCTCGGGCGAGCTGGACCTCACGGGCGCGTCGCTCGCGAACGTCGGACTGGAGATTCGCGAGGGGAGCGTGCGCCTGACGGGCGGCGGCTCCTGTACGGTGACGACGCGGTTCGTGCAGTTCAAGGTGTCCAAGACGCGTCCGGGGAAGAAGGGCCCGCCCGAGTATGCGGACTCCGGCTCGCAGTTCAGCGAGTTTCGTCTGTATCTCGGCGGTAAGCCCGTGCCGTTCCCGGAGGGGGCGAGGGCGATCACGGGGCCCGTCGGCTCGCGGGAGGGCCCGGACAAGGGCATTGACGGCAATGTGAAGACGAAGTGCTACTACAATCCGCTCGTCGTCGATCTCGGCCGCGAAGTCGCGTTCGACGCCTATTCCTTCGTCACGGCGAACGACGCGATCGCGCGCGACCCGGCGAGCTGGACCGTGTCGGCGGGCGTTGCGGACGGTAGCCAGGTGCTGTGGCAGGAGGTCGGCAGCGTGGCGGACTTCGCGGCGCCGAAGGAACGTTTTGCGGAAGCGGGGCGTCTCTTCCCCGTGTCGCTGCGCGACGTCGTGCCCGTCAACTACCCCGTGAAGGTGTGCGGCGCGGGGCGTCTCGTGCTTGCGGACGTAAACGAGTCGCTGGAGCGCGTGGAAGGGGACGGGCTGATCGTGCTGGAGCGCGCCACCGTGTCGTTCGCTCCCCGTGCGGCGTTCGCCGGTTCGGTGTGCGGCGGCGACGTGACCTACCAGACGGAACGAAAATGACGAATGCCGAAATATGAAATGACAAAAGAAAAAGCAGATATCGCGATGATCGGCGGCGGGCTCGACTCCTTCATGGGCCCGATACATTTGAAGGCCATCGAGAAGGCGGGCAACGTGCGACTTGCGACGGGCGCGTTCGGCAGCGTCCGGCAGACCTCCTTCGCCTGCCAGGAGCCGTACGGCCTCGCGGGGCAGAAGATCTACGGAACGTATCGGGAGTTCTTCCGCGCGCAGGCGCGCCTGCCCAAGGAAGAGCGCGTGCTCTTCGTCACGGCGCCCGTGCCCAACACGATGCACTATCCCGTGGCGATGGCGGCCATCGACGCGGGCATCCCCGTGCTGGGCGAGAAACCGTTTACGTGCAACATCGACGAGGCGGCGAACCTCGTGCGCCGGGCGAAGGCGATGGGCGTGCCGTACCGCATCGCGATGGCCTACCCTGGATATTCGATGCTCATGCGCGCGCGCGACCTGCTGCGGGAGGCGCGGATCGGCATCGTCCGGCGCGTGCTCGTGTCGATGCAGCTCGGCTGGATGGCGCCGCGTCTCGAGAACCGGGGCAGCCGCCAGGCGCTCTGGCGTACGGACGCGCGACGGAACGGCGCGGGGGGCGTGGTGAACACGCTCGCCTGCAACTGCCAGTTCGTGATGGAGCTCGTCACGGGTTTCCGCATCACCGAGGTGTGCGCGGGCGGGCACCCCTGCGTGCCCGGGCGGCTCATCCCCGACGACGCCGTGGTGATGATGCGCACGGACAAGGGCATCCCGGGCGTGTTCCTCATCTCGCAGGTCGCCACCGGCCACCGCGAGGGGCTCGTGCTGGAGATCTGGGGCGACCGGGGCACGTTGCGCTGGTGCGAGAGCGAGCCCGGACGTCTCGTGGTGCTGGAGCACGGCGGACAGGAACAAGTCTATTCGGACGACACGCCGCCCGGCGCGCTCGGCGGCGTCGACACGCCGTTCGGTGGCAGCGCGGCGCACGTCGACGCGCTCGCGCGCGTCTACCGCGAGTACGCGGACTTCCTGCAGGGCGTCGCCGCGCCGGAACGCGTGACGGGCATGACGCTTGAGGAGGGTTTGCACAGCGTGGCGGTGTGCGAGGCGATCACGAAGAGCCTGTTGCCGCCGCGCGAAGGGGATGCGCCCGTTCCGAAATGGGTGCCCGTCGCGGCGCCGAAGGTGTGACGGGAAAAAGGACTTTTCTGCATGGCGGAAGGGGGGGGATTCGAACCCCCGGTAGACTTGCGCCTACACAACCTTTCCAAGGTTGCACCATCGACCACTCGGACACCCTTCCAAGCAGAAAAAGTGCGCATAGTATACCGCATTTCCGCGTCCAACTCAACCCGAAAATGCAGGAAATTCGCAGTTCGCCAGCTCTGCGTTTACGAAGATTTGTCTTATCGTCTCCAATCGGCTATTTTTGTGGTATAATATACCTTTTTAACCGCAAGAAGGAAACTTCCATGAGACATGGCTTGGGCATTGCCGTGATGGTTGCAGCTGTTTCTTTGCTGCAGTCTCGCGCCGACTTGAACTTTCCCCTTGGCACATACGTCTATCGGGGAAGCGTCATGAACTACAGGCATGAAGTCTACTCGTCGGGCAACGGGTTGACGGTCGAGGCCGTCGCCACCAACGGAACGGTCCTGGCCTCATGCCGCGTGACCGATCCCGTGGCCTCGAGCGGCGTGAACTACGTGCTCGAGGTTCCCGTCTCCAGCCAGGCGTCGGCAAAGAGCGCCGCGATCGGCGACGAGCTGACGTGCGTCGTCCGGTCGGACGGCGGGCAGACGAGCGTCTCCACGCAGGCCATGCCCCCCGTGGCCGCCGCCAACGCCATCACGAACATGAATCTGGTGGGTTCGTCGTCGACGGCGTTCCCGTACGGATCGGAAGGCGGCGCGGTCCTTGTCTCGGACGACTATCTGGCCGGCCTCGTGCCGTGGATGCAGGCATACGGCAAAGACGCCTATGACCCGGCGGCGGACTGGGACGGCGACGGCGCGTCCAACTACAGCGAGTACCTTGCCGGGACAAACCCGTTCGATCCGTCCGACCGCCTGCGCATCCTGGACTACAAGGTTCAGGTCAACGCCCCCCAGCTGCTCACGTTCGAATATGCGGGCGGCCACCTCTACGCGATCGACTCCTCGCCGTCGCTCACGAACAAGGCGTGGAAGGCCACGTCGTTCAGGACCGACCCCGCTGCGAAGTCGGAGCAAAAGACCGCCTGGTTCGGGGGCAGCGAAGACGTGGACGTGGGCACGGCGACGATCTACCTCGCGCCCGCCGCCGATTCGCCGAGCATGTTCTACACGATCCGCGCCGAATAGGAGAGCCGATATGAATATTGTTCACAAATGGCAAATCTTCTTTGTCTTGGCGTTCGCGGCGGCAATCGTTGCGAATGCCGGACACGTCGCGGAGACGCTGTCGCTCTCGAACGGGTGGAACGCGGTGTACATCGAGTCCACGCCGGACGGTTCGTCCCCCGGCGAGTTCTTCGCCGACATGCCGCAGGTGCAGCGCGTCGGGTGCTACGAGTCCAGTGTGTACGGCGCGACCGAGCAGATCGCGTCGGACGGCACGACCATCGGGCAGAAGCCGGTTGCGTTCTACGTGTGGGAGCGTGGCAAGGATGACGAGTCGACGCTCCAGCGCATCCTCGGCGGCCGCTGCTACATGATCTACACGACCGGCGAGGCCTCAAAGACGTTCTACGGCGTCCCTGCGTGTCCGAGGGTGTCGTGGCAGGCCGCTGCCGACGGCTTCATGACGATCACGGGCGTGTCGATTCCGGCGGGCGAGACGGTCCAAACGGGGACGTACTTCCGCGAAGGACCGCTTTCCTCTGACGCCATGACGAGCCCGTACTCCTTCAGGGGCACATCCGCAGCAGCCCCGGAGTTCACGAAGATGCTGGCGTTCCACGGGACGCCGACGCTTTCCGGCGGACGCGCATACGCGTTTGAGGGCAAGTCCGTCGCCGACTGGCCGGGCGTGGTGAAGGTGATGGTTCCGTCTCTCTCCGGCGGGATCGAGTTTGGATCGGGATCTTCGCTCCGGTCGTTCTCCGTCGCCAACGCGGGGACGACGAACCGCACGATCCGCGTCGGCTACGGGCCGAGCGAGCTGACGACCGAGGAGAAGCCGCCGCTGCAGGTGTTCATTCCGCGCGTCGGCACGAACGAATACGGCTGGACGGCCTTCGAGACGCACGACTTCGACCTCGCCCCCGGCGAGTCCTGCACGCTGGCGCTCGCCATCGACAAGTCCGGCTTCACGGCGGACCGGTCGTTCGCGGGACTCGTCACGGTCTCGGACCTGAGCGGCACGAAAATGCGCGTGCGCGTGCCGGTGACGGCGAAGATGGACGCGGACTCCGAGTACAGCGCCGCTTTCCCGAAGGGCCTTTGGTACGGCAAGATAGAACTTTCGCAGGTTGACCGCCAGGCGGACGCCTCGCCCGTGAAGGCTGGCGGATCCATGACGTTGAACGTCATCCTGCTCGTGGACGGGACGGGTGCGGCGCACATCATGCAGCGCGTCGCCGTGGCGACGGCGGAGAAGGAGAACGCGGACGGCACGCGCGACGTGCGGCTATGGCCTGAGACGACTTCGATTCCGACCGGATACACGGTACGCCGCCTGTCCACGGTGTTCCCCGACGTGGCGCACCGCTCGGTTGCCGCCACGAGCGGCAGCTTCGGCAATCTTCTGCAGTTCGACTGGATCGTCGCGGCGGACGCGCGCGACAACCCGTTCCGTCACGCCTGGCACCCGGACCATGCGACCGGCTACGCCGTGACGAACCGCATCGCGCTCTCGTGGCAGACGGAGGCGGGAGAGACAACGTGGGAATACAGCGCGGACGAAGTGACCTATGGCATCTGCACATGGACGCTCGGCGGGCTTTCCGGCGCGGGCGACATCACGATGCGCGGGACGTTCGCGCTGAAGCGCATACTCGATATTTCGAAGGTAGAGGAGTAAGGAGAGGAGCTTGAAATGAACCTGAAGCACGTCAGATTCGCGATTTGCGCGGCGGCCATCGCGGCCGCGACAGGCTGGACGTTCCCTGCGGCGGCCGACATGGCGTTCGCCTACAAGGGAAGGCTCGTTCCGGTGGGGGACGCCAAGATAAGCACGAAGGTCCCTATGACGGTGGAGTTCCGCCTCTTCCGCAGCGCCGAGCCTAGCGAGCCGACGCCTCTCTGGGGACGCCTCGCGCCTGTCCGGTTCTACGACGACGGCTCGTTCTACATCGAGCTTTCCGACGCGATCGGGACGGCCACGCAGAACGCGCAGCACAAGCGACTGGCGGACGCCTTTGCGGCGGCCGGGACGAACGCCTGGCTTTCCGTGAAGCCTGCGGGCTACGGCGAGCTTCTGCCGCGCAAGCGCGTCTCTGGAGTGCATCGCGCCGAACGTGCCGATGCCGCGAAGGCAACCGCGAAGCTGGAAGCTCCGTCAGTGAAGGCACAGGCGCTGACCGTGGGGCAGTGTTCCGTCGGCGGCGACCTGGAAGTGTCCGGCTCGTTCGCCTCGGGCGGCGGCAAGCTGGTAAACACGATCGACGGGACGACACCAATCTCCATAGGCGCCGCCGGCGGATCGGTCATTGTCTCGTCGGCCTTCAACAACTGGTACGACCTCACGTCCACCTCGTTCGACGTGCCGCGCTTCGGCACGGACATGCTGATTCACTTCACTAACGATCCGACGTTCGGAGTGCTGTCGCTTCCCGTGCAGGGCGGAACGCCCGGCTCCGGTTTCACGGTGAGGTCCAAGGCGTACCAGATCCAGATGTTCCTGAACGGCTACTTCAACCCGTTCTTCTGATGAAAGAAAGGAGCCTTTGAAAATGAAATCAGGCAATGTCCTCATGCTTTTTGCGTTCGTATGCGCGCTTGCTGCGAGCGCGGTGGATGTAAACATAGAAGGCCGGTGGGTATCGGGCGGCGTTCCGCGCACGCGCGTCAGCACGACGTGCAACATCAGGCTCTACGACGCAGCGAGCGGAGGTACGCTGCTCGCCGAGGTGCCCGGCGTGGGGCTGTCTACCGATTCCAACGGCTACTTCGTCGTTTCTACGGCCGTCACGCCGCAGCAGGCCGTCCCCGACACGTTCTGGGTTGGCGTGAAGCCGGCGACCGGCGACGAGATTTCCCCGCGTTTCCGCGTAGCGCCCGTTCCGTTCGCGCTCGTGGCGGACGAGGTCGCCATCGTGAAGAGCGACAAGGCGTTAGAGCTGACGGGCGAGGCGATGATCGAGCGGCTCGATGTGTCCGGCGGCCTGAAGACGAAGGACTGGACCGTTCCGGCGAACTCGGTGGTGACGGCGAAGAACATCCAGGTGGGTAACGTGCGGCTCGACAAGCTTGATATCTGCAAGGCGGGAATGCTGGGGTTCTTCAACGACGACGGCGCGACGCCTTCATACGACTACGAGAACTTCTCGAAGGCGGAGAAGACGCTTCTGGCGCAATCAAGGATTGTCAGGTACAGCTGGGGCGGCTATATGATGTCGTCCGGAATAACGAGGGGTAACTGGACATTCGACTCGGACGGCTTTCTGCTTATCGCGCTCATGTCCGATCCCAAGCACAGCATCGCCGGACGAGTCACGCTAAGGGTGGGACAGACGACAATTCTTGACGACAAGGCCATCGGAACGAACTATGGGCCTGCGGCCAAGCGCTTCATGACGGTGCCCTATCGGGCGGGTGAAGAGGTGGCGATGACGCTTCGGTCGTGGACGTCGGGCAGCCAGACCCCCTCTTCGCCGGATGACGATGCGGAATTCGAGTCGTGGTTCGGCGCCAAGGTGCGGCTGCTGAGGTTCGGGAGAAAGTGAACGGGGAACGGGGAATGGGGAATGGGGAAGAGTTAAGAGTGAAGAGTGAAGAGTGAAGAGTTGAGAGGAAGGA
>JAFRNO010000775.1 GCA_017430155.1 Kiritimatiellia bacterium
AAAAACTCGCTCAACCTCATTTCCACGCCAAAATGTGCCATTTCCCAATGTTGCCAATCCCAATACCCATTTCCAATGACATCCGGAATCATTGGTAAGTGGCATTGGCCATTGGCAACATTTTCACACTGGCAACATTTCTCCCTTTCTACGACGGCGATGGTTCCGTCGCTACTCAACTTTTCAACGGTTCAACGGATTTACCGCAGCATGAGGACGAATGCGGGAGCAGCGGCCGTCAGGTAGCCGTCGCCGTTGACGAAGAGCTTTCCGCCTTCGGATGTGACGAACCGCCTGCGCTGCTCGTTCGTGAGGCCGCTTTCCGTCGTGCCGAAGCGGATCGCGCCTTCGGCGAAGCCGGAAACCACGACGTTCTCGCCGGCCGTCCACTCCGTGGCGCTTGAATCCTCGAACGAAAGCGTCGCGCCCTCGCCGAGCGCGATGCCGCCGCCCTTTGCGCCGACCGTCAGTGGCCCGAGCGCGTTGGCCGTCCCTGCGGCCGCGGCGAGCGCGCCGCCGTCCAGGGAGAACTTCAAGGTGTCCGCGTCGGCGACGTCGCTCGCGCCGAGGCGGAAGGTGCCGCCATAGACGTTCACGCCGTTCGGGACGCTGAACGCCGTCTGCGCCTCGGCGATGCCGGGGCCGAATTTGCCGAGCGTGAAATTCGGGTTGGAGGCAAGCACGTCAACCGGTTTCAGGAACGCGAAGTCGGCCGTGTCGTCGCCCGTGGTGTCATCCACGTCGAGGACGAATTCATGAATGGCGGCGTCCTGCTTGCCGCCCACGAACCGCAGCGGAATGTCGCAGAACGACGGCGACGACCCCGTCACATACCAGTGCGACTTCGGATCGGCGCTTCCGCCCTGTCCGGCCCACATGCGGACGTAGCCCTGGAACCGCGCGCCGTTGCGGAGCGTGACGTTGTTCGCGTAGGTGAAGCAGCTGGAGGCGCTTGCATCCCAGAGGAACGCCGGCTCGAACGTGCCGCCGTCGAGGAAGATGTCCTGCGCGCGGTAGATCGCCCACTGGTTGCGCTTGTCCTTGTCGGCGTTGTCGGAATCGTGGGCCCACTTGCGGAGGATGCCGCCCGAATGGACGCGAATCTTCGCCGAGCTGTTCTGCGACTTCTTGCCGGGTTCGTTCATTCCCGCCCCGGAGCCGGCGGAGAAGACGAGCGTGCCCCCCTCCTCGACATCGACGATGCCGTCCTTCGGGAGGCACCCGCCGTTGTTCATGTTGATCATCACCCGGCCGCCGTCGGAGGTTCCCTTCACGACAAGCCGCCCGTTTTCCCCCGTGTTCGCCGTGCTGAGCGTCAGCAGAGACTGCCCCGGCAGACGGAACCGGCAGGTGAGGTTCGACACGGAGAAGGACGGCGCCGAAGACGCTGTGAGCGATTGCGTGCCATATCCGCTGACCGCAACGGTTCCCGGATTCTCGAAGTCCATTCCGAACGTCGCGCCATCGGAAACGCGTGAATACCAGTTCGTCACGAACGCCACCTGCACTTTGAAATCGGCCTGCTTGAGTTGCAACTTGACGCACCGGATCATGGTATCGGAATTGCGCGACTGCAGCTGGCATGTGGCGGTGATGTCGTTCCAACCATTGGTCGCGATCTTGAGATGGTGCATCTGCGTATGGTTGTAGTCGGACTTCTTGGTCACGATTGGCATGGACTTGCCCGTCATGATGCCTTCCACCTCGACAAGCTCCGTGAGCGAACGAATGTAGCCATCGACATTTTGCAGATCATACGTCGCGAAGCCCTTGAGCACCGAGGCGGTCGGGTCGGACGAGACGGGCTGCGTCGCGGCCACGGTGAAGATGCCGTTCGTCCCCGAAACCGGGGTCCCGAGGTTGTGGTTGCGGTTGGGGATCGTAAGCGAGCCGTCGATGTCGAATGTCGGGCCGTCCGTCATCGTCTGCGTGTTGAACGACGTGCCGGTCATGCCGCGGACATCGATGTTCTCCGCGACCTTCAGCGGGCCGCCAAGCCCCGCGCCGGAGCTGTTGACGTAGATGGCGCTGTTGACGTAGAGCACCGGAAGACCGCCGATCCGCCGCGACTTGAGGCGGTGGACGCCGTAGCCCGAATGCGTGAGGTTGTCGTGCGCCCCGGAATTGTCCTCGCCGAGTGCGTTCTGCGGCAGCCATTCGACGTTGTCGTAGAGCGACCAGTTGCCGTCGTGCACGTTCTTGAGGTGGTCGAAGTCCTCGCCAAGGAGGGCGGTGCCCTTCACCGCGAGCGCCTCGACATTCCGAGCCACGACGTTCGCGCCGTCCTGCTTCATCAGCAGTTTGCAGTATTTGACGTATCCGCCCTGCGCCACCTGCACCTGCGCGGTGAGCTGCTTCACGCCGTCCACCGTGTCGCGCATGACGTTGTAGACGCCGCACACCTGCGGGTTGGAGCCCAGCCAGGGCCGGTTGTCGCGGTTCGTGAGGTTGTCCACCTCCACGGGCTCGATGTCATCGAGGTCCGTGTTGCGATAGACCGTGGAGAAGGAATGCGCGTTGATCCAGCCGCCGTCCGTGTCGCCGTTGTAGAGCAGGAATTCATGATAAAGCATGCAGTCGTCGATGTCCCTGACTGCCGCCTCCTCACCGCCTGTTTCACCCGGAATGCCGAACCGTTCCAGAATCCGCTCATGAAGCCGCTGCT
>JAFRNO010000776.1 GCA_017430155.1 Kiritimatiellia bacterium
GATCTTCATGTCCCGCACGGCCTTTGCGGAAATGTGGTAGACGTGCGTGCCGTGGTAGCGATAGCGGTTCCGGCACACGCGCACTAAGGTTCCGGGCAGGTTCCACCGCGCAACGGAAGGTTCGAACACCACGCGCACGTCCACCGTGCCGCCCGCACGCCGCGCGATCTCATCCCGACCGCGCACAAGCGACTCGGGATGGCCCTTGCGGATGAGGAGGACGACACGGTCGGGCGGGAGCTCGCCTGCGGGGATGGGTTCTCCCGCATAGTCCGGCACATCGTCGAAATCCGCCGCTTCCAGCGGATAAACGTGTGATGACCAACCGAGGCGCATCGTTACAGGCGCGTGAAATCCCAGTCTCCGCGCTTCGGCGCCTTGAGGAACGCATTCGCCGCCGCATGGTTCGAGAAGCACATCTTCTTCGCGTCGAAGGACAGCTCCGCGCCCGTATACCTAAGCGCGACGCAGCCGATCAGCAACGCCTCCGTGAGCGGCGCGGCATACGAGAGCTTCGAGCCGCACTTCTCAAGGTCGCCGATGAGGCACGCCTCAACGAACTCGCGGTAGTGGCTGTACTTCGCCGCCGCATTGCCCTTCGCGAGCGCGGCCGCGCACGCGTCCTTGTCGCCCGCGATGCAGACCGGGTTCGCCGCATGGGAGCCGCCGATCGTGGTCGCCTTGCTGCCTACGACGATCAGTCCGTTGGTCGGCACGAGCGGGTCGATCCGGGCAGGGGCCGTGTAGGGCTTGCCCTCCTTCTTGGCCTTTCTCGCCTTCCGCGCCTCTTCCGACGCGGCATACGTAGCCGCATACGCCTCCAGGCCGGCGATGGACTTCATGTCGGGCTTGATCCCGCCGTCCGTCCACACGAGCTTGATGCCGTTCGGAATCCACTGGTTCGCCGCAAAGGACATCTCGATGCGCGACTTCTTCGGATAGGCCACCCCCACGGGCCCTTCACCGTAGGTGTCGGCCGCGACCTTCGTCGGCAACCCCAGCGCGAACGTCCAGAACGCGGGGTCGGCGTTGTGCACCGCCATGTCGCCGATCGCGCCGCAGCCGTAGTCCCACCAGCCGCGCCACTTGAAGCGGTGGTAGGCGCTCGAGTAGCCGTGGTCGGCGCTCGGACCGCACCAGCAGTCCCAGGAGTCCGGCGCGAAGTGCGCGGGGATCGGCTCGGGCTTCGCGTACTCCTTCATGCCCTGCGGCCAGATGGGACGGTCGCTCCAGCTGTAGATCTCCTTGATCTCGCCCCACACGCCCGCGTCGCGCATCGCCTTGTAGCGCCACACGCCCGGATGGCCCTGGTTGCCCATCTGCACCACGCGGCCCGTGCGGAGTGACGTCTTCAGCATCAGCTCGCACTCCTCCACGGTGCGCGCGAGCGGCTTCTGCACGTACACGTGCTTCCCGGCGTTCATGCAGTCAATGGAGATATAGGCGTGCGTGTGGTCGGGCGTGCCCACCTGCACCGCCTCGAACTTGTCGCCCATCGCCTTCAGCATCTTGCGGTAGTCGGTGAACTTCGGGATGCCGGGATACTTCTTCTCCCAGTAGTCGAACATCGAGGGGTCGATGTCGCAGATCGCCACGAGGTCGCACCCCGCGCTGATCAAACTCTCCGTCGCCCCGCGGCCCATGCCGCCGCAGCCGATGGCCGCGATCTTCAGGCGACGACCCGCGATCTTGCCCTTGAACGCGTCCTGCGGCGCGAGGTCGACCCCGAACGCGCCGAGCGAGAGCCCGAACGCCCCGATTCCCGTCATGAACGAGCGCCGTGTGGGCGCAAACTGCATCTTATTCATCTAGTTGTTCCTTTCATGGTAAATGGTTCGCGTTTCAGCACGCCGCACATTATAGCACGTTCCGCTGCCGCCGCGCAAGCCGCGCGCCGCCCACGAGCAGCAGCAGAGCTGCACACAGCCGGGAGCATACACCGTGCGCTCCTCCTTATCGGTGCGCACTGCATGGCAGACGAGAATGTGGTATACTTTCAGCGTCATGAAAGACAAGGAAAAGAAAATGACGGCGCCCCGTATTGACTTGAACGACGAGCAGGTGGCGCTCATCATGCGCGAGACCGGCCTCGACATCGTAGAACCGACCCGGATGAAGTGGTTGCCGGTTGGCCTCTTTGCCATCGGTGCGATCTGGGGCGTCTGTGGCCACGGTGGATGGGGGTTGCCAATCTCGGCGCTCGTCGGACTTCTGGCCGGCTCCGTCGCCATGTTCGGCTTCTACTGCATTGGCAGCCTGGACGGCGACGAACGCCTGGAACGGGGCGCGCGCGTGCGCAGCAGAAGGCTTTTGTGCATGGGTGCGCTCGTCAAGCAGCTGAGCTTCCACTTCGGCGATGTCATGCGCATCGTGATCGCCGACTACGTGATGGGGAAATGGCTGGAATCGCCTTCGGGGCTCGACCTCGTTCCGCGTCTGCTCGTTTTCTTTCCAGTCGTCGCACCGCCATGGGCCTTCTTCACCAAGAAAGGCACGGGCTGGGAGATCATGAGCACCAGCATGCGAAAGATCTACTGGGCCAGCGCCCTCTACGCATTGTCCGCGTTGTTGTGCCCGTTGTTCAACGATCCAGACCGTCTCGCTCTTTGTGTCGTTGTAGCGGAGGTCACATACCTCGTCTGCGGATTCGTCTCGGCCAGAGACGAATGGACTGACGCCGCCATGCGGGCACTGTCGGGCTTCAAAACCCTGACGCCGCTGGCAAGGATGAGATGTGCGCTCTGCCAGGCCACCAAAGAACCGCTCAATCCCGCCGACATCATCAGCGCCGAGGAGAGACGCCCCCAGCCACCTTCGCCATGGAAGGCCCTGGCCGATCCGGATGGGCGCAAAGCTGGCGACACGCTCCAGATTCCGCTACCCCGCGAGGCGGCGCTGGAGCTGCGCTGGTGCCCGGCCACGACGTCCGCCGAATGGCGGACCAACAACCTGGGACTTGAATTCTTCCCCATGGGCTCGTTCAACGACGAACCCGGGCATCTGCGAGATGAGGTCCTGCACCCCGTCAAGTTCAAGAAGGGTTTTTGGATGGGAACGATCCCCGTAACGGCCCGTCAGTGGGAGTCCGTCATGGATGGCGAAACACTTCTCGACCTCGTGAAGAAGTTCCTGTCAGATCCCACCCCCATCCTCAGAACCCCTCGCCAGAAGGATTCCCCCGTCTGGGCCTCCAATGCCGACGCCTACGGGATTCCTCCCACCCTCAAGGTGGATCCCCGTTGCATGGTTCCATTCGACTCGCCGGACATTCCCGTCCATTACGTCACCTGGCACGAGGCGTGCGCGTTCTGCCGACGCCTGACCGAACTTGCACACGCATCCGGCATCCTGCCCGCCGGGTACGTCTTCCGCCTTCCCACGTCAGCCGAATGGGAATATGCGTGCCGCGCGGGGGCCTACACGACCTACAACGACGGCTCCAACCTCGCCTCCGACCAATCACGCCATCTGGGGCTTGACCGCATCGCCTGGTACGAGGGGAACGCCCGCGTGGGGTATCATGACCATTTCGGCAACAAGGCTGGCTTCCATCCATGCGGCAAGCTGCTTCCAAACAGGTGGGGAATCAAGGATATGCACGGAAACATATCCACTTGGTGCCTCGACGCCTGCCAACTGCACTACCCCGTGTTCGCAGAGAACAGTCCGCGCGGCATCATAGGGAAACCATACGCCATCATCCGCGGCGGCGCGTGGAAGTGGCGTCCGATCCAATGTCGGGCCGCCTTGATTCGCGAGGCTGACAAGAACTTGCGGACATTCGCCGTCGGCCTACGCGTCGTTCTGTCCAGCACCCATACGCACGCCGTCGCCCACTCGTAACAGGCATCAGCGGAAGAGGATGACCGTGCCGGCAGTGGCGTTCAGCCAGATGCTCTTGCCGTCGTCGCCGTAGGTGAACTTCGCGCCGCGGAGGGGCGCGCCCTCGGCGTCGACGGCCGTCCAGCCCGAGAGATCGGACGGCCCGTTCAGCGCGGTCTCCGCCGCGAAGAGCTGCACGCGGCGCGTGAGCTTCGTGCCCGCGACAAGCGGCGACGCCGTGACCGTGAGGCTCGCCGGCACCGTCACCGAACCCGCCGACGCCAGCGCGCCGCACGACCCGTCGGACGCATAGCGCACCGTGACCGCCGCGCCGGCGGCAATCACCACGTTGCTGCCCGCCGCGAGCGTGCCGGCCGAGTTGTCCGTGCCCAGGAGGAGCGTCGCGCCCGAGGCGACGCCAATTAAGCCGCCCGCCGAGCCGACGCCGCCGAACGACGCGCCAGGGGCGACCGCCACGGGTCCCGTCGAGCCGTCGCGCCGTCGAGC
>JAFRNO010000085.1 GCA_017430155.1 Kiritimatiellia bacterium
GCACCAGCTCACAGAGAATTGGCAACCATTTTCCTTCGCCGCGACAATCTGCCCCGTCGCATCCACCCACGCCCCGCGCGCCAACTGCAGCTGGATGCCCACCATCTCGGACTCGGGACTCTCGATCGGGCAGATGCGACCTTCAAACGAGGGATGGTTCTGGCGGAACGCGGCGGGCCGGAACCCCACGTAGCGCCTGCTCACCTTGAAACGTTTGATGCCACAGATGCGTCCCGCCGCCTCGAGGATGTTGTCTGGACGGATCACGTCAAAACCGTTGTACCACCGCTGCCCGATCGACGAAATGGGCACAAGCGCCCGCGCCAGTTCCTCCCAGCTGGCGCGCTTGCCTTTCTGCGAGACAAAGAAGCGATAGTAGAGCCTGAGCAGGCGGTTGCGCAGCCAGATGGGGAACGTCACCGCCATGCGGTGGTCAAGATCGTCGGCGTCCAATATCTTTAATTTGTCTTCATGCTTTTCCGCCCAATCCCGCACGTCCTCGCAAAATTCCACTCGTCCAACCTTTTCGTCCTCCAAAACTTTTTCGAGAACGCGAAGAAGCCCCTTGTCGTAGGCGCCAGGGAATGACTTTGCCCACCAACGGACGAAAGCGATCTCATTCCAATCGGACCTGGACAGCTTCTTTTCATCGACGAGGATGAACTGTCCGTCCGGCAGCCCCAGGCGGAACTCCTTCTTGCCATTGGGCTTCCGTACTTTGCGCAGGCCAGGCCTTTCGCCGAGCCAGGAGCTCCAGACCAACCGCTGGGGCGCGTCCTTGTTTTCGGCGTCGCCGCCGTGCGTCACGAACACGCCGTGATAAGGCAGGGGAATCTTGGACTCCCGCTTGTCACCGTTTTCGAAGGAAATGCAAAAGCGCCCCATGAGGTCGATGTTGTTCTTGTACGCGGATTCCGCGTCCCCCGCAGCGGGGAGGACGAGTTTCACCTCGTCCACGTCCGACGACACTTCTCGAAGGCAGGCCGTGGCGGATTTATTCCACGATTCAAGCGTCTCCTCGTCGCCGTCTTTGAACATCAGCCAATTCATCTGCGGGTTCTCCTTCTGGCAAAATTGTATGACGGCAATTTTATCAGATTCCTCCAGAGAACGCCAACAGATAAATCAAGTTGGCACTTGCGAGATCAATCTTCAGGACGTACGCCCGCGTCCGTCTAGCCACATACAACCCTCACGTCGCTTGGATCGTGGCCGTTGCGCGTCACCTCGATGTGTGTGCGAATCCGCTCGCGCAGACGCTCCACGTGGCTGATCACGCCGACCTTGCGCGAACCGGTGAGCGTATTGAGGCGCTCAAGCGCCTCAATCGCGCAATTGAGGTGCTCCCCGCTCAAGGTGCCGAATCCCTCGTCGATGAGGAGCATGTCCACGCCCAGGCCCGTGTCGTTCATCCCGGCAAGACCAAGCGCCAGGGCGAGCGAAACGAGGAACTGCTCGCCGCCGGAAAGCGTGTTCACCGGACGCACCGCGCCCCCTTCGAAGGCGTCCGTCACCGAAAGCGTCACACCCTCGCAGGAAAGCTCATAGCGCTCCGATAGCTGCCGTAGATAGTAGTTGGCCGTCTTGAGAACGTTCATCAGCACGTATGACTGGATCTCGCGGCGGATTTTCTTTCCGTCGGCGTCCCCGTAACAGGCATAGATGGGATTCCACTCCGCAAGCTCCGCCCTCAACTTGTCCGCCTTTACACGTTTGGCCGCACGCTCGCCCGCGCGCGTGTCGTCGTCCGCGATCCGCTGCTGGCAGCGGCCGCGCTCCGCGCTGCAGTCGTTCTCCTGCGCCTTGATTTCCGAATCCCGATTTGAAAGCTCCGCGATTGTGTCCGTTTCTTGAAGGTCGGCTGGCCGCTCCGCGCGATGCTTCTCCACGGCGTTCTTCGTCTCCGCGAGCCGGCCGAGCAGCCCTTCCACTTCCGACGTGGATTCCGCAGCGACCTCCCCGCACGCCACCTCGGTGAGCGCGCCGACCTCGGCAACCGCACGCCGGACGCAGTCCGCGATCTGGGCTCCAGCGTTTGTCAACGAGGCCAGACGGCTTTCCGCCTTCGGAAGCGCCGCCTTGTGCACCAAGTAGTCATTTGCCGCAACCTTGAACTCGGCCTCGATCCTTTTCGCGTCCCGTTCCCAGGATTCAAGCCAGCCGGGGATGGTGACCCTTCCTGAAACATCTGCGAGCTTCGCCTCGGCGCGGTCGGATTCAGTCTGGATCGAAGCCTGGTGGATCGTGATCTGGTTCTCGCAGTCGGAAACGCGCTTTTCGGCCTTCGTCTTGCCGTCTGCCGCAGCGTCTTTCGCCTTTCCGAGTTCCTTGATCTCGGCTTGGAGCGTCTTGACTTTCTTCTCCTGCGCGCAGATTTCCGCCAGTTTCGTGTCGGACGCGTCGATCCTCGCCTCACATTCCCCGCGCGCGGCCTTTATACTTTCGAGCGTGGCGTCGGGGAGCCCGCAACGCTTGGCGTCCTCGGTCGCCGCAGCCTTGTCGTTCGCGATTCGGGTCTTCTCACCCTCAATCGACGTCTCCGACGAAGCGATTGCCTTCCGAAGCGCAGTGGCCGACGCAAACGCCGTGTTGTAGCGGTGCTCTTTCTCCGCGCACAGTCCCTCGGCCTTCGCACAGTCTGCGTCCAGCGCATGGAAGAGCGATTCGAAGTGCCCCTTGGCTTGCAGTTTCTCGATCCTGTTGCCGCAGATAGGGCACGTGTCGCCGACCTTAAGATCGGACACGAGCTTCTCGATGCCGTCGTCGACGAGCTTCTTCTGCGCGTCGCGGTTCGCTTTCGCCCGGGAGACTGCCTCCCGCGCGCATTCCATTTCGGACTTGAGCCCTGGTAGCTTCGCCTCAAGTTCCGCAAGTTCACCTTTCTGCTTGGACACGTTCTGTTCGCGGACGGCGATGTCCGCCTCGCGTTCCGCAAGACCGTTGATGCGCGCTTCAAGCCCCTGAAGGCTTCCTCGGAGCTTCTCCGCCTCGTTTCGGGCTTTCTGGACCCCGTCCCGGTCAAGTGCCGCCAGGTTCTCTTCTTCGGCGGTTAGCGTGGCGTCGGCGGCGGAGACCTCCTGCGTCGCCGTTTCCAGCGCCGCCTTGGCCTCCTCGACCCGACCGTTCAGCTCCGGGAGTTCCTGCCGACGTTCCGACAGCGCCTTCTCCGCCGTCGCCTTGTCCGTCCAGGCCCTTCGCACATCGGAGAGATTCTGCAGGATCACTTCGGCGGATTCGTACATCGCCGCCTTGTCGGCATTCGCGGCAAGAAACCCATTCAGTTCCTCCAGCTTCGCCTTCGCCGTCTCGATCCCCTCGGCGACGTTGCGATCCAGTGCCTTCAGCGCGGCGAACGCCGTGGCCAGCTCGTCCTGCACGTCCTTCATGTTCGCCGCCAGTTCGTCCTGTCGCTTCAGCCACTGCAACTTCGCGCGCACGGACTGGCCCTCCTTGCCCAGCTTCTCAATCTGGACGGCCAACTCCTCAATCCGGTTCTGAATCTGCTCGCGCTCATCGCCCAGCCCGGGCATATTCTCGATTTCCCTTTCAAGGGAGTCGACGCCGTTTTTCAGTCCCAGGTACTTTTCCGAGATTGCCTTGCCGAGTTCCGAGTATTTAGACGTGTCCGTAAGCTTTTCGAGTATCTGCGCCTTCTCGTCGTCGGTGCCGAGGAGGAACTTCGTGAACTGCCCCTGCGCCAGCATGGTCGTGCGGCAGAACTGCTCGAACCCGAGACCCGTCGCCCGCACGGCGGCAGCCTCGCACTCCTTCACCTTTGTCCACGCAATCCCGGCCGGCGAGCAGTCTTTCCAGATCCACTCATCCCCCTTGAGCATTCCCTTGTTCTGGCCGCGGGAGATGGCCTCGACGGACCACTCCGCCTCATATGGCCTGCCGTCGTTGCCGATCAACGACAACTTGGCGCTCGCCGAGGTCGCCCCGTGCCGGACGAGCTGTCGCGCGTCGTTGTAGGCGTATCCGCCGATCTCCTGCGGACGGTGTTCGCCTTTCCCGTTATACCGCGGAGTCGCCCCGTACAACGCGAGCGTAATGCAGTCGAGAATGGTCGTCTTGCCGGACCCCGTCTCCCCGCAGATGAGAAACAGGGACGCGTCGCCGAGCGCGCCGTTCTCGAAGTCGAGTTCCGCCGACTCGATGGACGCGATGTTCTTGATCGTGAGCTTCCTGATCTTCATATCGCCTTTTCCTCCATGAGCGACTTGACGAGTTCGCATTGCCGCTGCGACAGCCTCTGCCGCGTCGACAATATCTGAAGCACTTCATCGTTTGAAAGCTCCTTGAGCTCCTCCATGGTCAGCATCCTCTTCGTCTCTTGTTTTTCGGAGGTCTCCGTTCGAATCGGGTTGTTCACGCAGAACCGAAGACCCTTTGCGCAACATGCCTTCCGCGCCCGTTCCGTCCAGCCCGGCCCCGGCAGCTCTCCGACGCCGAGACGCACGTTGAGACGGATGTACGTGTCCGCCGGCAACGTCGCCTCGGCAACCTGCTTGAGCGCCTCGTCGAACGGGATTCCGTCCTTCCCGCCCAGCGTGACGAGCGCGTGCAGCGGCTCGAACACCTCTGTGCGGACTTCCGGCGCCGCGCCCGCCTCCACGGTCACCACGTCCACGCCATGGTCGCAGGTCTCGTCGAAGTTGATCGCGCGCGGCGTGCCGCAGTACCGCGCAACCTTCTTCTCGCCCTTGATCCATTGCGGACAGTGGATGTGCCCGAGCGCCACACAGTCGTACGAGGGGCCAAGTTCCGCCACTCCGACGCATTCCTCGCCGCCAATCACGAGCATCTTGTCGTGTCCGCGGAGGTCAAGCTCGCCCTTCACCGCCAGATGCGCCATCAGAACCGCGGGGAGCCCCTCCGAACGCTCGGCCACATATCTCGCCAGTCCCGCGAAATATTCCTTCTCGCGGTCCTCGCCGGGCGCGCCGTCGACCGTCGGGAAGTTACGCGAATGGCAAAACGGCACTGCGGCAATCACGCCCTTGCCGGGAATCTCGACCACGTTCCCCGCGAAGATCGCCCCTCCATCCCCGTCCTCAGCCGGGCGCCCGAGCACGTGCACGTGGAAGCGGCTCCACAGCGACTCGTCCACGACAAGCCGCGAGTAACTGTCGTGGTTGCCGGCAATGACGACCGTCTCCATTGCCGGACATTGTTCCAGGACATCCAGCAAGCGGTCGGTGAAGCGCTTGGCCACATCGTTTCCGGGGGCGCCCATGTCAAAGACGTCGCCGCTGACGACGAGGGCGTCTGGTTGTTCCTTCGCCACAACCGCCGCCAGTTGCCCGAAGAAATGCTCCTCCTCGTCGGTTCGGTCGTAGTTGAAGAGCCTGTCGCCCAGGTGCCAATCGCTCGTATGGATGATTTTCATGCCTTGCTACTCCTTAATTCCTTTGATTCGATGGGTGCCTACACAATGCATAACGCCCTCGAATTCTTCTCCTAACACGTTCAGAAACAAAAAAACAAGAAACCCCCGCCGAAAGACGGAGGTTTCGCACGAAGCTGACGGGCGGAATCAGGCTTCCGGCTTGGTCTTCTTGAGACCAAGGCCACGGCTGCCTTCCTTCCATTCGCCGCGCTTCTGAAGCAGATTGACACGCTCAAAACGCTTCAAGACATTACGCTTTGACGTAATCTTGCTGGAACCTCTCAGACTGCGATGCTGACTCATTTCTTCTTCTCCTGTTCGAAAAATTGAGTCAGTATTTTACCAAAATGCGCCCCCTTCTGCAAGGGGGTAATCATCAATATTCACTTTTGGGCCATTCCGGTTGACAACCGCACCGCCGTTTGGTAAAGTAATCGCGCGATTACAAACAAGGAACATGTAAGATGGCAGAGCGAAAGAGCAGAGTCGACGGCGAGCGGACGCGCGGGAAAATCCTCGCGGCGGCCGAGCGGGAGTTTGCCGAAAAAGGATACGAGCTTGCGTCGGTGCGCGAGATCAGCCGGCGCGCGGGCGTGAACATGGCGCTCGCCAACCGGTATTTCGGGTCGAAGGAGGAACTCTACCGCGTCGTGGCCAAGCGCCTGTTCGGCGACCTCGGCGCGCCGATGGCCACGCTCGCGGAGAGGGCGACGGACGAGACGAGCTGGTGCGCCGCGGTCCGCGAGTGGGTGGACGACTTCCTCTTCATGACGCTTCCGACCGAACCGGCGCAGGAGCTGTGCGCTGCCCTCTTCCGCCACGAAGTGACCCATCCCACGAAGTTCCACGGGGAGTTCCTGCACGACTTCGGCAAGCCCGTCTACGACGCCTTGCGGAACCTGCTCGCGCGCGTCCTCGCCGACGAGACGCAGCTTGAGCTCTGGACCACCTCCGTCTGGGCGCAGGTCTCCGTCTACGCCCTCGCCGACAAGACTTGGCACGCCTCGTTCCGCCCCGAGGGCGTCGGCGTGCGCGCCTGGGCCGAAGAGGTACGCGACCACATCTGCGCGACGCTGTTCGCGTCCGTCAAGTTTCCGCGAAAGGCCGGTCGCCATGCCTGATGCGCTGAAAAGGACGATCAAGCGCATGGCCGGCATGCTGCTCGCTACCGCGTCCTCCGCCGCAGTGGGGGGCGAGGCGTGGTACGTGCCGGGATGGCTGCGCAGCGGCACGCCGGAGGGCGGCGCATGGAGGAGCTTCACGTGTTTGATGAAGGCCGAACAGACCCGTTTCTGGGCGTGGGACGGCGACCACCGCTGGTCGACGTCCACCGCGAACGCGGACGCGGCGGCGCAAAAGCTCGCGGACGAAATCGCCGCGCTGCCGCCGGAACGCCGCGCGGAGCTGACGCTGGTCGGCCACTCGCTCGGCGCGCGGATCCTCGCCCGCGCGCTCGCGCGGATTGGCGCGCGCGGAATGAAGGTACGGCAGGGCATCCTGCTCGCGCCGGCCGTGCGCAACGACGATCCGGAGCTGCAGGGACTCGGCACGGGGTCGGAACGCCCCGTCATCCTCGTGACGAATCCGAAGGACGTTGTGCTCAAGTACGTCTACGCCGTCGCGGGCGGCGAGGGCGGACGCGCGCACGGCACGGACGGTCCCCCCGCGCCCCGGGCGAACGTGCGGACGGACCCGGTGCCGGCGGACATCACCGAGACGACGGCCGTCGACGGCGCCTGGGGACGCGCGGAGGCCGTCAAGCGCATCTCCAACCACCACGCCGCGTTCTACTTCGCGGAACTGGGGCGCATCCTGCGCGGCAAGCCTTCGAAACGCCCGCAGATGCGCGTGCCGCAGGACAAGGTGAATCTGGAGCTGAAGGTGATGGACGCGGGAATCTGGTGGGACGTGCTGGACGAGACGCGGGGCTGGAAACTCGAACAGCACGTCCTCACGGGCCATTGCCGCATTCTCAACCCCGAGAAACGGCGCGTCGCATGGGGCGGCGAAAGGGAGATGCGTCGGGCGTTCGCGACCGTCCGCGCGCAGTTCCCCGGCGAACCGGACGCACGCTAGAGCATGCGGAGCTTCACGGGCGTCTCGCCCACGATGTCGGCGTCGGCGATTTCCGCGAGCGCGGCGTCGAGCGCCTTCGCGGGCGCGGGGTGCGTGAGCACCACCACGGGCACGTAGCCGGTCCCGCCGCCGTCCTCGTCCTTCTGCGTGGCGGCGGAGATGGACACGCCGTGGCGTCCGAGCGTGGTGGAGAGCGTGCCGAAGCTGCCGGCGCGGTCGGCCACCATGAAGCGGAGGTAGAAGCGGCTCACGATGTCGCCGGGCGCGCGGAGCTTCGTGGCGCCCTCGCCGTACTCGGGCACGGCGCGCGCGTAGCGCGTCTCGCCGTGCGCCATGTTGCGGGCGATGTCGCCGATGTCGCCCACGACCGTGGAGGCGGTGGGGAGGCGGCCCGCGCCGCGTCCGTAGAAGAGCGTGTCGCCCACGAGGTCGCCGCGCACCATGGCGGCGTTGAACACGCCGTTCACGCTCGCGAGCATGTGGCTGAACGGCACGAGCGTGGGATGCACGCCCACCTCGATGTCCGCGTCGTGGCGCGCGACGACGGCGAGCAGCTTGATGCGGTAGCCGAAGTCGGCGGCGTACTTCACGTCGAGGCCGGAGAGGTTGCGGATGCCCTCCACCTGCACCTGGTCGAGCGAAGGCTGGAAGCCGTAGGCGAGGGCGGAGAGGATGCAGGCCTTGTGCGCGGTGTCGAAGCCGTCGATGTCGAGGGACGGATTCGCCTCGGCGTAGCCGAGCTTCTGGGCGTCGGCGAGGACCTCGTCGAAGGGCTTGCCCTCGTTCTCCATGCGCGTGAGGATGTAGTTGCACGTGCCGTTGAGGATGCCGTGGATCTGCAGGATCTCATTGCCGGCGAGCCCCTCGCGGAGACTGCGGATGATCGGGATGCCGCCGCCCACGGACGCGCCGAAGTAGATGTCCACGCCGTTCTTCTTCGCCGTGTCGAAGATCTCCTTGCCGTGTTCCGCGAGGAGCTTCTTGTTGGCGGTGACCACGGCCTTGCCGGCGTTGAGCGCCGCCAGGACGAGCGTGCGGGCGATGCCGGTGCCGCCGATCGTCTCGACGACGATGCGCACGTCGGGCGCTGCGATGACGGACTGTGCGTCCGTGGTGAGCACGTCCGGGTCCACGCGCACGCCGCGGTCCGTCGTGATGTCCAGATCCGCGATGCGCTTCAGCACGATGTCCACGCCGAGGCGCTCGGCCATCAGCTTGCGATTGCGCAGCAGACCCTCCGCCACGCCGGCGCCAACCGTGCCGAATCCTAAGATGCCAACTCCGATTTCTTTCATTAGTCTTCTCCTAAAGGTATTCGCTCCGTCGCTCGTTCCGCTTCGCTCACTCGCTCCGTCGCTCATGTCTTTTTTTCTGGCGCGCGGAGCGAACCTCCGCCGTCGGAAAGTGAGTATAATACCGCATTCTCCCTCTTGCGTCAAATGTCATTTCGCCTTATAATATAGCCAATCGTTTGACAAGGAATCCATCTTATGAAAAAAACACGCCTCGCAACCGTTCTCGCCGCCGCGGCCCTTGCCGGAATCTGCTTCGGCCAGGAGCCCCCCGCACCGCCGCCCGTCGCGCCGCAAGTCGCCTCGGATGCCGAAGGCCTCGCCGCCGCGCGCGCACGTCTCGCCGAACTCAAGGCGCTCCCCGCGCAGACGGCCCTCCTCTGCGGGTCCTCGCTCCAGTTCCCCTACTACCACTTCGCGGTCATGCCGCGTTACTCCCCCCGCGACATGGGCGACCAGTGGAACATGTCCTTCGGTCTTCTCGCCCCTTACGCCCAGGGAAACGCCGATCTGGCCGCCGAGATGTTCGCGGAGGGCGCAAGCATCCTCGCCCAGATGGAAGAAGATGAGACACGGCAGGAGCTCGTGCGCCAGTTCCAGTCCTTCGGCGAACAGGCGATCGAGCGGACGAGCCAGGCCCTCTGCAAGGACAAGCCCGGCCAGGTGGTCCCGTACCTGAAGCAGCTCATCGCCACGAAGGCCGTCACCGCCCTGTTCGGCGACAGGCAGATGACACTTCCCGCCAGCCCGCTCGCGTCCGTCCGCCCCGAGTTCCTCGGCGAACTCGTCCGGAACCTCCAGCCCACCCTCATGGGCGACGGCGCCGACGCCAAGAACGCCCGCGCGTTCGAGGCGATCATCATCGACTTCCTCGCGGACGACGGCATTCCGCCCGACGTGCGCGACGCGCTGCTCGACACGCTGCTCGCCCCCGCCTTCGCGCGCGCAGGCGCCCATGCGGACGCGTTCCGCCAGCTTCTCGCGGACGCCAAGAGCCTCCGCGCGCGCCTGCCCAACGAGGCCTCGCAGGCGTCCCTCGACCAGCGGATCCAGTCGTTCGGCGAGCGGCTGATCGACCAGACCTACCAGTCGCTCGGCACGAACACCGCCTCCGAAGTTGCCGCCTATCTCAAGCAGCTCGTCACGACGAAGGCGTTCGTCGTCCGCTTCGGCGACGCCAAGGACTTCGTCACGGTCAAGGCGGACGGACTCCCCGCGTTGCGGAAGGACTTCCTCGGGCAGCTCGTCGCGAAGGCGTATCCCCGCATTGCCGACGAGAACGCGCCCCTCGCCAACATCCAGACGGCTGACGGGCTCGTCCTCCAGCTCCTCGGAGAGGAACTCGCCAACGAAACGGCATCCGCCCTCGTGGAGGCTTTCGCCGACAAGTCGATCGCCCGCGCCCAGAACACGCTCGCGGGCGCGCGCCAGTTCGTCGAAACCGCCGAGAAGATCCGCGCGGCGCTCGGCGAGGGCGACCTGCGCGACAACCTCGACCGGCGCTGCCGCCAGTTCGCGCGCAAGGCGACAGTCAAGACCTTCCGCGCCATCTGCCCCGCGCAGGCCGGCGCCGTGCTGCCCTACCTGCAGAACCTCGCCGACACGCTCACCCTGCGGCTGCTGTTCGACGGACAGCTCGTCTCGCTGCCGAAGGGCGCCGTCACGGCCCTGCCGGTCGACCTCGTCGGGCAGCTCACGGAAGACGCCGTCATCCGCCTCGCGGGTCCCGGCGCGCCGTCGCCCGAGAACGTGAAGCACCTCAAGGCGCTGCTCGACTTCTCGGAAAAGCTGCTGCCCCGCCTCTCGGAAGGCGCGCAGCAGTCCCTCCTGGACCGCCGCCTCGACGGCTTCTTCCTCACGGGCAACTATGACGGCGCGATCGCCCTTCTCGACAAGGGACTGCCCAGCCACACGCCGGGCTGGTGCAAGGGAACCGCCGCCAAGCTGCGTTACCACCGTTTGCTTGAATCCGGGAAGAAGGAGGAAGCCCTCAAGCAGTTGCTCGTCTTCATCGACTTCATGCTCTCCGACGAGCAGAAGGACTTTGAGGACTGCGATCCCACCACGGGCATCATCTATTCCCGCGAATGGGTCGTGGGCAAGAACTACATCCGCTGCTGGGAGGTCGCGCGCGACCTGAAGGATCCCGCGCGCGAGGCCGAATACTTCAAGAAGGCGAGGGACTGCTACGCCACCGCCCTGCAAAAGGCCAAAGACGACCCGAAGGCCCTCGCGGAACTCAAAAAGGAAGCGAAGGCTGTCGGTCTTTGAGAATCGTCTTCCTCTTCATCGACGGCGTGGGCCTGCGCGGCCCCGCACCGGACAACCCCGTCAACCCCGAGGTCTGTCCCACGCTCTGCCGCCTCATCGCTCAGCATTCGGTTCCAATTGACGCCTGCCTCTCCACGCCCGGCCTGCCACAATCCGCCACGGGCCAGGCCACGATGTTCACGGGCGTGAACGCGCCCGTCTTCATGGGCCGCCACTGCGAGGGCTTCCCGGGACCGTCCCTGCGCCAGAAGATCGAAGAGGACAACCTGTTCCTGCAGCTCAAGGCGCGCGGCAAGCGCGTGCGGTTCGCGGACGCCTACCTCGTGGAGTCCGCGGACGAGCTCGTCGCCCGCCGCTTCAAGAGCGTCACCACGGTCATGGCCCTCACCGCGCCCGAGGTGGTGTCCACCATCGACGACCTGACCGACGACGCCGCGGTGATGCAGGACCTCACGCGCGAGACGATCCAGGACCGCTATCCCGAAATACCCGTCATCACGCCGGAGGACGCGGCCGCCCACCTCTTCGGCATCGCGCGCGTACACGACTTCACGCTCTACGAGTTCTTCCAGACCGACGTCGCGGGCCACTCGATGGACTACGACCGCGCCTGCGCCGTGCTGCGCCTCTACGACAGGTTCCTCGCCGCCCTCGTGCGCTTCACCCGCGCCGCCGGCATTACGGTGCTGATCACGTCCGACCACGGCAACGTGGAGGAAATCAACGAACGCGGCCACACGCGCAACCCCGTCCCCTTCATCGCCTTCGGCCCCCGCGAAGAAGAGTTCCGCGCACACGTGAAATCCCTCGTGGACGTAACCCCCGCCATCCTCCAGTTCATCTAACAAAAAAACGCGTCCGCCCCGCAACAGGACAAACGCCTTTTTAATGGCTCGGGCGGCTGGATTCGAACCAGCGACCAATTGATTAACAGTCAACTGCGCTACCACTGCGCCACGCCCGAACGTGGTGAAAACGGCGGATATGATATCATATCGGACGCCGTTCCGCAAGGGGGCTTTTCACCTTTTTTCAGGCGGGTCGCCCTTGTAAAAGATGTAGGCACCCTTCTCGATGAGCTTTTCGTTCACCTTGTCGCCCGTGACGATGCGCCCGTTCATGTAGTAGTACGTGGTGGGCGCGCGCCAAGCCGCGCCAGCGATGCCGTAGGGCGTGATTTCCTCGCTCACAGGTCCGCCTTTGACATAGCCAGGCATCGCCTCCAGTGCCGCCAGATTGCGCGGGTCGCGCGAGAGAATCTGCGGCGGCCGCTCCAGTTTTCTTCCAATGACGATCTGCGGCGGCGGCGACGTGACGGCGTTGGACTCGGGAACTCGCTTTTTCTTCTTCGGCACGATCAGTTTTGCCGTGCTCTTGAAGAAGCCGCCGATGTCAGCGAGAACGCCCGTCTCTTCTTCCTGCGGCGGCGGCACCGCGAACTTTGGCTGCGCGGGCTTGACGATGGGAGGCGGCACGGGCTTGGCGGCAGGAGGAGACGTCACGGTGATGACCGCCTTCGGCGGCGGTTTCACGGCGATGATCTTCGGCGGCGACTTCGGTGGCGGGGGCGGAGGCTTCGGAGGCGTCTTCGCCGTCTGCGGTTTCGGCTGCTTCGGCGGCGGTTTCGCCGCCGTCTGGGGCTTGGCCGTGGTGGGCGCGGGCCGCATGACGACAGGAGCCGGACGGCGTGCGTATACGGACGCCATCGTGTCGCACTTCCCGTAAAGGACGTCGGCGAGTCCCGGGTCGGCCTGTACGAGGCGCTTCGCCTTCACGTCCGGATCGGACGGGGGCCGCGCGGTCAGGCCGAGACGGGTACGCACGCTCGGCATGGCAAAGAGCATGCCGCAGCGCTTGCGCCCGCGGTGCCTCTTCTTGTGCCAGGAGTTCGGCGCTCCATAGGCGACGTGGGAATGGCAGACGACCCGGGCGTCCGTGATGGAATACATCCGCTTGAGCCGTGCAATCAGTTCCTTCAGCGCCGCAAGCTGCTGGAGCGTGACGGCCTGGTCGTGGTGGCCCACGACCTCGATCCCGATGGAGAACTCGTCGCAGTCCTCCTTGCCCTGCCACATCGAGCGTCCCGCATGGAACGCCTCGCGGTCGCGGTCGATGATGCGGTAGACCGTCCCGTCCTCGACGACGCAGTAATGCGCCTCGCCGCGCTCGCTCAGCTTGTTGAGCGAGCTTTTCGCGTGCGCCTCGGTGGTGTGCAGCACGATAAGGGTCGTGGCCTTCCGCAGGGGGCGCTCCTTGTTGCGCGGCGAACGATAGTCGTCCTTCAGCACCAAAGGCGCCGCAAGGAGCGGCGCTGACGCGCACAGCGCCAGCGCCAGCCACATCGCTCGCAACCGACCGGGCATCCCTCCCCGTCAGATGTTGAGCGCGGTCTTCGACCACGGCTCCTTGCCCGCGAGGAGCGAGGGGGTGGTCATTTCGGACGGCACGGGCAAGCCCAGCAGCTGCAGCGCGGTGGGCGCCACGGCGCTCAGTTTCGCAAGCGGCGTGAGGCGCACGCCCGCCGCGTCGCCCGCCACGTAGAAGCAGTCCACGAGGTTGAGGGTGTGCGAGGTCTTCACCATGCCGGTCTTGTAGTCGACCATCTGCTCGGCGTTGCCGTGGTCGGCATAGATGAGCACGTGGGCGTCGAGTTCCATCAGGCGCGGCAGGATCTTGCCGA
>JAFRNO010000777.1 GCA_017430155.1 Kiritimatiellia bacterium
ATGCAGCGCATGAGCGGGAGGCCGGCGTTCACCAGCGTGGCGAGCTGGCGCGTGAAGGCCGTGAGGTCCTTCGCCTTCACGCGGCCGCGCAGGAAGGACGGCAGCTTGATCTCCATCGCACCGAAGCCCTTCTTCTTCGGCTTCGCCGCCGCCGGCGCCTTCGCGGGCTTCTTCGCCGCCTTCGCGGGCGCCGGCGTTCCGCCGCCGCCCTTCACTTCGCCGAGCGCCGTCGGCATCAGGCCCTGCGCGCGGATGGCCGCGATCGCGCCCGCGCGGTCGCCTGCCTCAATCGTTCCGCGCCGCTCCTGGCCAGCGCTGTCTTTCGCGATAAACTGGAATGTCGCCATTTGAATGCCTCAGTTGGTTTCTTGGACGGCTCCTATTATACTCTACTCCCCGCGCTAAAGGCAAATGGAAAATGTAGTTGTAAAATCAATTTTCCATTCGCACACGCAGCTGGCCGCAGGCGGCCGCCACGTCCTTGCCCCGGCTCCGGCGGAGCATGGTCTGGACGCGGCCCTTCATGAGCGCGTCGAGGAACGCGAGCTGCGTCGCCTCGTCCGGCGTCTCGAGGTCCGGCCGGTGGTCGACGGGCGAGAGCGGGATGAGGTTGACCTTGCACGACGGCAGGCGCCGCAGCCGGCGCACGAGCTCCTCGGCGCACGCGCGCGAGTCGTTCACGCCCTTCACGAGCGTGTACTCGAACGTGATCACGCGCCCCGTCGCGCGCGTGTAGTCCGCGCACGCCGCGAGCAGCTCGTCGATCGGCCAGCGTCGGTTGACGGGCATCAGACGCGAGCGCAGCTCGTCGTTCGGGGCGTGGAGCGACACGGAGAGCTCGAACTGCAGCCCCTCCGCCGCGAGCTTCGCGAACCCCGGCACCACGCCGCACGTGGAGAGCGTGATGTGGCGCGCGCCGAGGTTCGGTCCCTTCCCCGCGTTGAGAAGCTTCAGCGCGCGCAGCGTCGCGTCGTAGTTCAGGAACGGCTCGCCCATGCCCATCACCACGAGGTTCGTGAGGCACAGGCCGGAGCCCTGCCGCCTGTTCTCCGGCGAGGCGAAGAGACGCTGCGCCGTCATCACCTGCGCCACGATCTCGTCCGCCTCCAGCGACCGCACGAGCCCCCTGCTGCCGCTCGCGCAGAACACGCAGCCCATCGCGCAGCCCACCTGCGTGGAGACGCACTGCGTGAAACGCCCCTTCGCAGGGATCACCACCGTCTCCACCGAGTTGCCGTCCGACAGCCCCAGCAGCAGCTTGGTGGTGCCGTCCTCCGCGCGGTCCTGCGCGAGCACCTCGGGGACGCGCAGGGGGAACTCCGCCTTCAGCGTCTCGCGGAAGTCCTTGGGGAGCGTGGTGGCGGCGTCCCAGTCCGTGATCCAGTCGCGGTAGAGGCTGTGGAGGATCTGGTCCGCGCGGAACGCGCGCAACCCCCGCGCAGTCAGCAGCGGCTTCCACTCATCCGGCAGCACCGACCACGCCGGTCTGGGTTCGGTCCCGGTCACTTTCCGTTGCCGCGGGCGCAGACGCGCCCGTGCGCCGCCTTCAGCACCGCCGGATTGTACTTGAGCACCTTGCGGTCGTACGTGAGCACGCCGTTGATCTCGATCTCGACGTCCGTCGTCTGCGTGTAGATCGCGCCGCCGAGCCCCTTCTCGGCGAGGTCGCCGAGCTTGTCCATGAGGCCGAGATAGGTCTTCTCGAGACCCTCGCGCGTCTTCGTGTCCTCAATGCCGCCGTAGCCCCAGTTGCCCTTCTTGGACGTCCGCCAGAGGTGCCCCTCCACGGGATGGCCGAGGCCGCCGAACTCGCCGAGGAAGCTGATGCGGCGGTCGTTGACGGCGAACATCTCGGGACCGCGGTAGAGATGCAGGTCCACCGTGTCGGCCGCCTCGCACTCCCCGGCCGGCTTGTGCTGGGTCCACACGCGGTTCTCCCACTTCCAGCCTTTCGGCAGGAGATGGCCGCCCTCCCAGTCCCAGCAGCCGCTCGGGCCGTTCACGAGACGCGTGGGGTCGTAGCGGCGCGTGAAGTCGAGCATCGAGTGGGACAGGAACTCGCCGGGCTGCGTCCAGCCCTCGTTGTAGGGGTTCCACATCACGATCGACGGCACGGCCTGCAGCGCGTCCATCATCTCCTTCTGCTCGAGGCGCTGGAGACCGTAGCGCGCCGTCTCCTTCGCGTCAAGCGGCGTCTGCGCGTTGTGGTTGCCGCTCGGCAGGTCCTGGATCACGAGGATGCCGAGCTTGTCGCAGAAGTAGTAGTAGCGCAGCGGCTCCACCTTGATGTGCTTGCGGAGCGTGTTGAAGCCGCAGTCCTTCAGCACCTGGATGTCGTAGGCCATCGCCGCGTCCGAGGGCGGCGTGAGGAGGCCGTCCGGCCACCACCCCTGGTCGAGCGTGCCCATCACGAAGTACGGCTGGTTGTTGAGGAAGAAGCGCAGCACGCCCTTCGCGTCCTTCCGCTTCTCGATCTTGCGCATGCCGAAGTAGCCCTTCACCGAATCCGCGCCGCACGCGGCCGTGAACGTGTAGAGGTTGGGCGCCTCGGGGCTCCAGAGCTTGAAGCCTGCCGGCATCTTCACCACGACCTCGCCGTCGCCCGCAAACTCGCCCACGCCGTCCACCGACACCTTGACCAAGCTCGGTAGGGCGCGGCCTCC
>JAFRNO010000778.1 GCA_017430155.1 Kiritimatiellia bacterium
CGGGGACGCCCTCTACGCCGTGGCCGGGGAGAGCGTGAATCTGTCCCTGGAATGCATCAGCGGCGGGGAAGAACCCAGATTCTCCGTCAGCGCCGGGATGCTGGCCGCCGATGGCGCTGCCTACGCCCTCGTCCTGCCCGATCCGGGCCAGGACGTCACCGTCTCGGTGACCTCCAGGCCGGCGGTCAGGGACGTGTCGGCGACGATTGACGGCGGCAAGGCGAACGTCTCGTTCTGGTTGGCGGGCACCGTGGCGGCGGACTGTCCGGACTGGAACATGCCGTTTCTCTCCGTGACGGCGACGGACCTCGCGACCGGCGCGACGTACGTCGCCGCGCCGGGGACGCTTTCGGGCGACACTGGCACGTCCAGCGGCGCGCACAATGTCGTCTGGGATTTTGGCGCGCAGGGGATCGAGCTGTCCGGGAACGTGTCGTTCACGGTCTCGTACCTCGTGATGCCGCTCTACTGCGTGATCGACCTCTCCGGCGGCACCAACGCCGAGAACTACGCCGTGACGTACCTTGACGCCGAGCCCGAGGGCGGCTTCACCAACGACCTCTACAAGACCGAAAAGCTCGTGATGCGTCTCATCGCGCCGGGGACGTTCAAGATGAACGGCGAAACGGAGACGGAGATCACGAATGCGTTCTACTGCGCCGTCTTCGAGACGACGCAGAAGCAGTGGGAGCTTGTGAAGGGCGACAATCCAAGCAATTTCAAAGACGATGCCGACTCCCCGATGCGCCCCGTGGAGCAGGTCTCCTGGAACATGATCCGCGGCAATTCGGATACCTACGACTGGCCGAATACGAACGCGGTCGACGCCACTTCCTTCTTAGGAGTTTTTCGCCTAAAATCCGGCCTCGCCGCCCTCGACCTCCCGACCGAGGCCCAGTGGGAATACGCCTGCCGCGCCGGCACGACGACGACCTACAGCTACGGCGACACCGCCGACGGGAACTATATGTGGTACGAGTTCAACTCCACGGACCAGACGCACGCGGTCGGCACAAAGCGGCCTAATGCTTGGGACCTCTATGACATGCACGGCAACGTGTGGGAATGGTGCTTGGACCTGGGTTGGGGGTCGTACCGGGTGGAACGCGGCGGCTGCTGGAGGAGCTACGCGGACAGCTGCTCCTCGTCCAACCGGAACGACTACGACCCGTCGTACGACTACTACCTCTACGGCTTCCGCCTTGTCAGAACCTGTCAAACAGTCTGGAAGGTGAGCGCAGCGCCGAGGCGGTAGCCGGCGCGGAGCGAGCCGGCACGGTTTGCTCGGGATCGACCCCGTCATATCTTGCGGCTGGCGAGTACTTCAAGGCGACGCTGGCGGAGATGGGCTACAACGTGCCGACGGACGGGACGCCGTATTCGGTGAAGGCGTACGGGCTGCCCGCCGGGCTGAAGCTCAAGTACAACGCCGCCGTCACGAAGAAGGTGAAGAAGGGCAAGAAGACCGTGACCGTCGTCGTGAAGCCCGCGAAGAGCGAGTGGTGGATCGAGGGCGTGCCGACTGAGGCGCTCGACTACGAGACGAATCCGCCGTATCTGGTGATCACCGTGGGCGGCCAGGCGGAGCCATACGATTTGCCCATTGAGATACTGGCACAGGAAGTGACGGAGCTTGGCACGTTCCCGCTCGGAACCGCCTGGAACGCGCAGACGCCGCTCTATCTGCCGGGCGTCACGAGTAGCGTCTGGACGGTGTCGGGCCTGCCGTCGGGGCTCAAGTACACGTCGAAACTCGTGACGACGAAGAAGATGAAGGGCAAGAAGGTGGTGTCCGTCACCACGAACGCCCTGCCGTATTCGGTGTACGGCAAGACGACGGCGGCGGGATTGTTCACGATCACGGCGAAGAAGAAGAAGGGCGCATACTACGAGACCATGAAGTACCGGGTGCTCGTGACGCCCAAGGAGGTGACGGATACGGCGCTCTTCGGGGATTCGCTCACCAACATCACCACGATGGCGTACGTGCCCGTGGAGTGGGATTTGACGGGAGAAAATGGTAGGGCCCGCTCGCCGAGCGGGCCGCAATCAGGAACCGATGGCGAGCAGTCCAACGTTGATGGCGGCCGCCTCGGCGAGGCGGCCCTACCAAGCGTGGCCGCGGTGGGCGGCAAGGTCGCGAAGGTTACGGGGCTGCCGGGTTCTGTGACGTTCGCGGCAGCGAACGTCTACAAGGACAAGAAAAAGACCAAGCTGAAGCAACTGGGGCAAACGATCGTAGGCACGCCCACGAAGCCGGGCACGTACGTTGTCACCTTCACGAAGAACGTGACGACCGGCACGGGCAAGAACAAGAAGACCGTCGCGAAGACGGCGCAGATCCTCTGGAAGGTGGTGCCGAACGACGCGGAGCTGTCGCTCGGGTTCAACACGTCGGGCGGTGTCATGGAAGGCGGCAGCGTGGGCCTCAAGTACGGCGATTTGCTCGCGTTCAGCGCGACGAGCAACGCGAAGGTGACGGCGAGCGGGTTGCCGGCGGGGATGAAGCTGGTGAGGGTGGACGGCTCGGCCGGAGGCCTCGCCCCACCTGGGGAGGCCGTGTGGGGATTTGCGGGATTCACCACGAAGGCGGGGACGTACCTCGTGACGGTGACGGCGACGCTGAACGGCAAGACCATGCGCCAGCGCCTTCTGCTGAAGGTGGAGGGGCTCCCCGCCTGGGCGAAGGGCACGTTCAACGGACGTGTAAAGTGTAAAATGGAAAA
>JAFRNO010000086.1 GCA_017430155.1 Kiritimatiellia bacterium
ATCCCGACAAGTCGGAAGGGTTTGACGGAAATCCGGCCGCCAGTTCCGGTTCCGTCCGCATCGCCCCCACGCAGAACGCGAAAGGATATCTGGCGGTATACGATCCCAACTTGAACGTTGCAATGAGGGACACGGCGGAAATGACGTTCGAGGGTTGGGTCAATTTGGACGGAACGTACACGGGTAATGGCTGGGGAATCATTTTCGCGGTACTTCCGAAAGCCGCACCGACAGCATCCAACATCGACTTCATGTTGCGTATCAACTACAAAGGTGGAATCACGATCTATGATACGTTGTTTTCGAAGTTGTCGGGCACTAGCGCGCTGGCGACACTGCCTTCGAACACGTGGACGCATGTCGCGTTGGTACGTACCCGTTACGACAGTAGCGGTACGATCAAGTCTCGCTACGAACTGTTCATCAACGGTGAAAGTACGGGAAGTGCAGAAGCAACTGCAAAGACATCACCAGATACACCTTGTCAGGTGCTTGTTGGTGGAGAACCATGGCATGACCTGAACGGAAATACGAGTAACATTCGCGTGTTTCCGGGGTCGGTAGCTTCGTTTCGGCTCAGCAAGGGTGCGCTTACGCCGGCAGAATTCCTCTGTGCGGCGGGTGGTGGCGTGCCTTCGCCGGCAACGGTCGCCTATTGGCCGCTTGACAACGATTCCGGTGTGGTTGATGGACACGTTGCGGTTGGCAAGGGCGGTTATGAGATGTTCATGGGCGGGACGGGGGCTTCGGGACAGGCAGGCATGGCGCGCAAGAAACTGGATGTTGTCGGCGTACCGCCCGCGAACGACGGCAGCGTGTCGGTGGCGAGCGATCCGCTCTTTGCCGATCACGTCGGCGCATTTCTCGCGCCGGTACCGCATGCGTCCTGGTCGGTGGAGGGGTATTTCAAGAACGACGCGGGCGGCATGGTCTGCCGCATGGGCGAGGAGGGGTGCGGCTGGCAGCTCGACTACGAGCCATCGCAAACCCGCTTTAACCTTGTCGCCGCGCCAGGTCCCCAGTGCGCAAAGTGCACTTCGGGAACTTTCTTGACGACGGCGGTAATGCCTGGAGACTGGAACCATCTGCTGCTGACGTTCGACACGTCTGCGGATTTGCCGGTCTGGCGGCTCTGCGTCAATGGCAAAACGGCGGGAAGCGTCACGAACATCTGGAGCGGGGTTGGAACAAACTACCGCGGCATGTTTGCACTCGGCAGCGGCGAGTTTGACCTCTGGCGGGTGTCGAATGGGATTGTGGACGTCCTGGATTCGCTTTATCAGTCTCCTCCCGGAATGAGCGTCATTTTCCGCTGATGCCTAGTGGTCGCTCGTTCGCGAGTTGGGGGGGCAACAAGATCTGAAAACATGGATGAGTTACCGCAAAAGTCTCCAAGGGGACACTTGACAGGTAGCAATAAAACAATATATAATGTTTGCCATGAAGACCACATTGGACATACCGGACACGCTTTACCGCGAGTTCAAAGCAAAAACCGCGACAAACGGCGAGAAGATGCGAAGCGCCGTGATCGCGTTCATCGTTGCCTACAATGCGGGCGAGTGGCCGCAGGACGCCACGAGAGAACGCACGGCGCGCGCGAGTCGGCGGACGCGCCCGCGACTTCCCAAGTGGGCGGGAATGGCCGTGCCTTTCATCAAGAGGTATCCAGAGGACCCGCTTGACAGCGAAAAGATGCGTGACGAAATCGTGGCGGCGAGAAAGGCTGGATTGGCATGACATACGGGTGCGACACCTCTTTTCTGATGCGCATCCTTACGAATCACCCCGGTCCGCTTGCCGCGAAGGTAATCGCGGAGACCGATAAAAGAATCAAAAGCGGCGATGTCTTCGAGATCTCCGATCTGACGCTCTCCGAAGCGTATTTCTCGCTTCAGGCAAACTATGGCGTGTCAAAGGCAGATGCTCTGGCGCTTCTGAAAAGGATGTCCGAGGCGACCGGTTTTACGGTGAGTGACCATGCGAGCGACATCCTTGCGCTCCCGAATCTCGCGACGGCGAAGCCCGGTTTCGTCGATCGTCTGATCCATGGCTCGTACTTTTCGGAGGGGAAAACGACCATTGCATGCGAGAAGTCGTTCAGGAAACTACCTCTATCAGAAGTGTTTTCCGTTTAGGAAGAAGAAGGTATGGTCGTGTACACTGAAAGGTGTCGATGGTAGCAGCCAAACTCCTCGCCGTAGCCTTGACGTCCGGCACTTGCGGCGTGTATTCGCCGGACGGCGCGAAGATCGCCTTGCAGCGCACGGCGGACGGCAAGAGCCGCGTGGGCGTGTGGGAACGTGCGGATGGTCGGTTCGTCCAGATAGAGTCTGGATCGGGAAACGCAGCCTTTCCCGCATGGAGTCCAACGGGTGACGCGCTCGTCTACACCTACGGAAACGAGACGAACACGGCGTGGGCGGCGAAGGACGGCACGACGGGCTACCATCTGCGCATCTGGAGGAGTGACAGCCGCCGAGACGGCGGCTCTCCATGTGGTGGAGGGATTCGCGAGATTACGACGGGACGGTTTCGCGACTACATGCCGTCCTTCTCGCCGGAGGGAAAACGTCTCTACTTCGTCTCCACCCGTTGCGCGTCGCCGCAGGTGGGGATGGCCACGCGGTCGGGCATCTACGCGGTGGACGCAGACGGCGGCGGGTTGACGAACCTCGTGTCGAGCATGGTGAACGACATGGGCGCGGGGCAGCCCGTCCTCTCCCCCGACGGCAAGTTGCTCGCCTTCGCGCAGATTGAC
>JAFRNO010000087.1 GCA_017430155.1 Kiritimatiellia bacterium
CGAGGCCCTTGAAGCGCAGCGCGGAATCGTCGCGCAGCGACCACTGGCGCCGCGCGTGGTCGTAGCTCCAGCCGTTTTCGGCACGCGGGACGTCGATCCACTCGGGGTGGCCGAACTCGTTGCCCATGAAGTTGAGGTACGCGCCGCCGGAGCAGGCGAGCGTGGCGAGGCGCGCCATCTTGTGGAGCGCCACGCCGCGGTCCGTCTCCAGTCCGTGCTGGTTCACGCCCATGCCCCAGTAGATCGCCTTGTCGACGAGCTGGAAGAAGAACGTCTTGCCGCCCACGAGCGCCTGGTCGTGCGACTCCACGTAGCTCACCACTTGCTCGTCGGCGCGCTTGTCGGTGAGCGCGTGGAAGAGCCCGTGCATGTTCCAGTCCTCGTCGCGCACCTTCTCGGCGAGGTGGAACCAGTAGTCCGGCTCGCCCATCGCCATGCGGTAGTCGAAGCCCATGCCGCAGTCCGCGAGCGGCGCGGCGCAGCCGGGCATGCCGCTCACGTCCTCCGCCACGGTGATCGCGCGCGGATGCACCTCGTGGATCACGCGGTTCGCGAGCGCGAGGTAGCACCACGCGTCGTCGTCCACGTTGCCGTCGAAGTACTGGGCGTAGCCCGTGAAGTTCGTGCCGAGGCCGTGGTCGCGGTAGAGCATGGACGTGACGCCGTCGAAGCGGTAGCCGTCGAAGTGGAAGGCGTCGAGCCAGTAGCGGCAGTTGGAGAGGAGGAAGTGCAGCACCTCGGTCTTGCCGTAGTCGAAGCAACGCGAGTTCCACGCCGTGTGCCAGCCGCGCGGGCCGTCGTGGAAATACTGGTAGGGCGTGCCGTCGAAGAGCGAGAGACCGTCGCGCTCGTTGCGGACGGCGTGGGAGTGGACGAGGTCCATGATCACCCGCATGCCCATCCCGTGCGCCGCGTCCACGAGGCTCTTGAGGTCCTCGGGCGTGCCGAAACGGGAACTCGGCGCGAAGAAGCTGGAGACGTGGTACCCGAAGCTCGCGTAGTACGGATGCTCCATCACGGCCATCAGCTGCACCAAGTTGTAGCCGGCCGCCTTGATGCGGGGAAGAATCTTGTCGCGGAACTCCGCGTACGTGCCGACCTTCCCCTCCTCCTGCGCCATGCCCACGTGCGCCTCGTAGATGAGGGGAGACTGACCAGAGACGAGTGACGAATGACGAGTGACGAGTGGATGTTTCCACACATAGGGATCCTTCGGCTCCCACACCTGGGCGCTGAAGAGGTTGGTCTGCGGGTCCTGCACCACGCGCCGCGCGTAGGCGGGGATGCGTTCGCCGCGTCCGCCCGGCCACTCCACCTCCAGGTGGTAGAACTGCCCGTGGCGGATCGCGCGTTGCGGGAACGTGCGTTCCCACACGTCGGTGCCGGCGATGCGCGCGAGCTTGAAGCGGGTTTTGGCCTGCCACTGGGAGAAATCGCCCACGAGCCAGATCGCCGTCGCGTGGGGCGCCCATTCGCGGAACACCCATCCCGTCGCCGTGCGGTGGAGGCCGAAGTACTCGTGCGCGCTCGCCCAGTCGGCGAGGCGCCCCTTCCCGCCGGTCAGTTCGCGCGCCCGCGCACGGGCGTGCGCCGCGCGTCCCCGCACCGCGTCCGCGTAGGGGGCGAGGTACGGGTCGTCCAGCAGCCGAGCGACGGAGCGCCCCTTCTCTGCGCCTTTTCGTTTCACGGTCGTGCCCCCGTATCGTTATGGTTCTGGTCCGAATTCGTTATCGCCGATCGTGCCTGGGATGCAGCCGAGCACGATTACGACAAGCCACGATATCATGGGAATGAACCCCATCAAGCACCACCAACCGCTGCGGTTCATGTCATGGAGTCGCCGCACCGAGTTCGCGACGGAAGGCCAGAAGAGCACGAGGGCAATAAGAGGCAGCAAGAACCCTTCTGACAAAAGCCCCCCGACAAAGCAAATCAGGAAGCAGACGCCGACGAACTTCCAATACTCGGCCCGGTTCTTCCGGCCGCGCAGCGTGAAGAACTGCCCGATGCCGGAAGACGGCGGCGGCGGTTCCGCAAAGAGGGGGGCCGGCCGCTGCGGTGCGCCATAGCCGTAATCCACTTGATGCTGGATGGGGCGCTGCGGCGTGAACTTCGGGCGGCCCCGTACGGTCATGCCGATTCCGGCGCGGATCCAGTGCATGATCACGCGGAGACGGGTGGGCTGGAAGTCGGGCGCCGGCACGATGTTGCCGTTGTCGTCCATCACCGTCTTGTCCACCGCGCTCGACGCAAGGACGTCCAGCCAGTCGTAGTTGTTTGCGACATGCGGCAGATACCGCGCGAGGACGCCCTTCGGGCCGCCGCACGACTTGATCGTCACCGCGTAGCTGTCCGCCTGCGAGAGCACGATCGCGGCGCGCGGCGTCCGGCCGTCGTCCCGCTTGTCCAGCGCATACGACAGGATCTCGTTCGTAATCCACATCGCCTCCTGCACGCGCGGGTCGTTTGCGCCCTGCACGATGATGTCGCGCAGGTTGATGAGCACGATCAGGTCGTCCGCGTTGCGCACGTACGAGAGGAGCTCGTCCACCTCATCCTGCATTTCGTCGGGCGTGGCGCCCTGCCGGATGCCGAACGCCAGGCGGTACACCTCGCCCGCGAAGTCGAGGCAGGAGACTTCGCACACGTCGCGCGGCCGCTGGCCCGGGCCCAGCCGCTTGCGCAGCGTCCAGTCGAGCCCCTGCAGCACGTCCTCCGCCGTGGCGGTCGGCCATTCGCCCTTCCGCATGCGCGCGATCTTCTCGGCCACGTACGAGGCCGTCTGGAAGTTCTTGGGGCAGAGGAAGTAGCCCTCCGGGTCCGGATGCGAATAGAGTTCGCCCAGGCCGGCAAGCATCACGGTCTTGCCCGATCCTTCAACGCCAACGATTGCGACTTTCCTCATGTTCACCTTCCCTTGTTAATCTTCCGGGCCCGCGGGGCAGCAGAGGCGCAGGCCAAGCAGTTGTACCTGCTGAGCGGGTCGCAGTGGTTGCGAAACGCCGAACGGCAGAACTTGGCATAGGTGCCCCAGCTGCCGCCGGCGCAGGGTCCAGTCGAGGCCCTGCATCACGTCATCCGCCGTGGCGGTCGGCCATTCGCCCTTCCGCATGCGCGCGATCTTGTCGGACACGTATGCGGCGGTCTGGAAGTTCTTCGGACAAAGGAAATAGCCGTTCACGTCCGGTCGCGAATAGAGGTGACCGAGTCCGGCAAGCATGACGGTCTTGCCGGACCCTTCAACACCTACTATCGCGACTTTCTTCATTTAGGAGCGTTCTTGATCGGCCCTTTTTTAATCGGCGGCCGCGTGTCTTTAGGGGGCTGCACGGAGGCGCCCTTCTTTACTTTATCCTCCCCCTTGGCGCCGTCCTTGGTCTGCTTGTTGGAAGCGGCAGGTTTTGGCGTTTGGGGTTGGGGATCCGCAGACGTGGTTTTTGTCGGTTGGGCCGGCGCAGGCGTAGGCTGCTTGTTTTTGTCAGCGGGTTTGTCCTTCGGTGCGGCTTGCGCAGGGGCGGGAGGCGTTTGCTTCTCAGGGGGCTTTTGAGAGGATGCTTTGGACGCCTCTTGAGGTTTGTCAGTCTGCGGTTTTGTTGTTGGCGTCTCTGACGCGGGCTTTGCCGTCGGCGTGTTCGTGTTCGCGACGGCGTTTGTGGAGCTCGTGGCCTGTTCCACTACGTTCGTGCCGTCGGTTGGCGTTGTGGCCTGCGTCGCCGTCTTCATGTGCCACCACATGGCGGCCACGAGGACGGAGAGCGCGAGCACCAGCACCGCGAGCGTCGCGATGGTCCAGATCATCCACTGCGGGTAATAGAGTTCTCTGACGATTTCCGTCCGTACCTGCGGGGCGGGAGCCTGCCCGACCTCCGTAACCTTCTGCGTCGCGACGTTTGCCGACGGAGACGCGCCTCTCATGCCCGGCGTGGCGGACGGGTGCGGCTTCTTTTCTTCGCCGGGGGGCGTCGTCAGGAAGTTGTACTTGGGCTTGTCCGCAGGTCCGGAAATCCGGACGTTCAGGATCTCGCCATTGAGTTTCTCCAGCCACCACGCCGGCGCGGACGGGGTTTCGGGGACCGCGGCGGACGTCGGGAACGGCTTCACCGGCTGCGCGAACTCCGGGAGCGTGAAAAGCACGCCCGGATCGATCTTCGCGGCCTCTTCGCGCGACACGGCGCCAAGGATGCAGTAGAGGGCGTCGCGGCCGCGGAAGTCGATCTTCTTCGCGACGTGGTAGCGGTAGAACACGACAAGCTCGCCGAGGCGGAAGATGCCTCCGAACGGGAAGTCCATCGAGTCGGGCGACGGGAACTTGCCCATGCATTTCTTGAATTGCATCAGCTCGTCCGCCGTGAACGCGGTGCCGGGCTGCCACGAGTAGCCTTCTTGGGCCGTATAGACTGCGAGTTCCATTTTCATGATGTTTTTCCTTTGTCAGTTGATGCTATGGATGAGGGCCTGGCCGACGGGAAGGTTCTTTTTCACCGCCATCGCCGCACGGATCGTCGCGCGCAGTTCCACGAGGCGGTCGTGCGCGAGGAAGACGTCGTCGGGACGGAGCTGTTCCACGCGGATATGGTCTGCGACGTCTTCGAAGAACCGCACCAGCGCCATCTCGTTCACACGCGCGGGATCGGCCGTCAGGTCGCGTAGGGCGCCTTGGCAGTCGCGCAGCCATTTCGCCTCCTCCGGACGATCCTTCTCGCACTTGTTCGCGCTCATCGTCAGCATCTGGCGGTAGATCGTAATGGGCCGCTGGAGTTCGGCGAGCGAGACCAGGGCGTTCGTGCCCGCGACGGGGCGAGGTTGCGGCGCAGGCGCGGGGGAGGGGGCGGGCGCCACGGGTTCTTCGGCCCGGGGCAGGGGCTGCGGCGGCGGAATCGAAATGACCGGCCGCATGGTCCGGGGGGGATCGATCAGCTCGCGGCATGTCGCGGGACGGTTCTCCGGCAACATCTCGAAGCCGCGCATCACGGCGTTCGCGAACGGCGTCGTGGATTCGAGAGGCTGCACCTGGACTTCGCGTTTCCAGCCTTCCGGATACGGCATCCGGCCCGTCAGGCACTCGTACGCCGTGACGGCCAGCGAATAGATGTCCATGCTGACGGACGGCTTGCGCCCGATGAGCAGCTGCTCCGGCGACATGTACAGGAACGTGCCGCGCACGCTCAGGAACGACGTCGTGGGACTGCTCACCTGCTCGCGGCTGGCGATTCCGAAGTCCAGGAGGCACGTCTTGATCAGCTTGGACCCGATCTTCTTGGGCTGTTTGCGCACGATGATGTTCTGCGGCTTGACGTCGCGGTGGTAGATTCCGCGCTCGTGCGCGTAATCCAGCGCCTCGGCGATCGGACGCAGCAGCTCCTGCGTGGTCGACTCGTCGACCTTGCCGTTTTTCTGCTTCGCCAGGTAGTCGGCGAGCGACATGCCGTCGACGTACTCCATCGCGAGCACCGGCATGTTGCCCAGCCGCTTGCACCAGTAGCAGGCGGCGATGCGGTCGTCGCGCAGCTCGGAAAGCGTGTTTGCCTCCTTGATGAACTCCCGCAGGGAGGTCTCGTCGTTGCAGTTCTCGCAGCGGAGAACCTTCAGGACGACCTGACGGTGCGACTCCACGACGGTCTGGGTGTCCGTGGCGAGAAACACCATCCCCATTCCGCCTTCGCCCAGTTCCTTCTCGATCCGGTAGTGGCCGAACACGACGGCGCCGGGCTTGAGATCGACGAACGCCGACTCCTCGGGCTGCTGCGGCGGTGGTTCGGGGTCTTCAAAATCCTCGCGCTGCACCACAGTCAGCCATTCCGGCGGGGCGTCGGAGGGGAACTTCCTGTCCAGCAGCTTGCCCAACTCCTCGGCCGTGACGTTCTTGCCCGGCTCCGTGACGTTGGCCAGCAGCCAGTTCGGGAGGGAATCCGCGTTCCTGTCCATCTTGACCGTCATCTCGACTCGTCCGCCGCCCTGCCAGCCGAATGCCAGCCGGAAGGTCCTCGGCGAGATGTAGAACATCTCGGCCTGGCGTTTCGCGAGCCGCACGCAGGCGCTCTCCACCGTGTCGCGGCAGCAGCAGAGGCGCACAACGCGCGTCCTGCCCATCATCGTGTTGGCGACCTCGCTGCTCTCGTACACGTCGACGGGGTGGTCTTCGTCATCGCACAAGATGCCCTTGAAGTCGCCTTTGTTCTCGGACATCCGCTTGACGACGGTCTTGTCGTCAATTGGCGTCCCCTTCTTCCCAAAGAGGCCAAACAGTCCCATTTCTTCCTACCTTTCCTTTTAAAGAGTTCTCAGACGCAGTCCGCCTATTGCAGCGTCAGGTAATACAGCAGCAGGCAAAGCGCCACGATCCCGATGACGACCAGCAGGAGAAAACCCTTGCTGGCGAACACCGGCGTCGACATCGCCCACCAGGACGGAGGCTTGTTCTCGATGTAGATGCGGTCGGCCTTGGACATGTCCCTGTCCTTGCGCTTCTGAATGCGGTGCGTGCCCTCCCGCTGCATCTTGAGGAAGACCTCCAGGACATTGTCGGTCGGAATCATCGGCAGTTCGTCCATGATCTTCCGGATCGTCAGCAGCCCGCCGCCGACGCAGCTGCCGTCATGGAGCAACGACCGCTCCACGCACGCCCGCACGCGGCCTTCGACCTTGCTGAACGTTTCCGGCACGAGCGCCTGGAATATCCTGACGTACGCCGCACAGTTGCCGTCCCGGCAGATCCGAATGCCCCGTTCGGGCTCGGAATGCGACGCGGCCAGCATCCGAAACGCGATCTTGTCGAACGGCATGTCGTTCGCGTTGGGCATCATGTCCGCGGGCCAGGGGGAGGAGGCGCCGACGATCAGCGCGCCCGAATAGGGCTGCTCCAAGCTGGTCCGGCGCCCGCTTTCCTCGTACCACTTGCGGATCGCGTATTTCGCCTGGCGGTATCCGTCGGGCGTCCCCGCTTCGGCGAAGCAGGCGAATATCCTGAAGCGGACGGGGACGCCGGACGAGCTCTTCTCGGAGACGAGGTCGTAGCAACGGACGTTGACAGGCGCGTTCACGTCGCTCTTCGTCAGGTTCAGGAACTGCTTGATCCGTCCCGCGTTCCGATGTCCGAAAAGTCCCAGGAAACGTCGACCGTCCCCTCCCTCGACGGGGAGGGGAGCATGATCGGCCGCCAGGCTCGTCAGGTTGCTCTCGATGGCGCCGAAGAAATCATCCTGCGTCATGTCAGTCTCCTCAGTCGCCCGGCGACGGGGGACGGCACAGCTGCGCGTACGAGAGCATGAACATGTCGTAGCCGAACGCCGCCGCCAGCGCGACCAGGAAGACGGCCAGTCCGAAGAAGTTGTCGCTTCCGCCCAGGAACGCGCGGATGATAATGCCGTCAATTGCGACAAGCGAGATCAGCGCCGTCGCGGCGGCGACGTTCGAGTCCTTTCGCATGGCCATCTTGAGGAACGGGAACGTGACCAGCGGCAGGGCGATCACGCACACCACGAGCAGGCAGACGCGCGTCGTCAGCGACAGGCCGCCGTCGGCGGCCACCGGAGGGGGCGCGTTCTCGGTCTTGGCGTTCGCCTTGTCACCGACGACGCTCGGGTCCCCGGCGGCGAGCGGGATTTCCACGACCTCGCCCTTGGCGACGCGGATGAACTTGAGTTTGCCGACCAGGGCGGCTCCGTCTTTTGTCGTCTCGAACCGGTCGAGATTGCCGATGATCACGGCGTCCAGCTCGTTGTCCTTTCCGTATTCAAGGGCCTTCTCGTAGTCGAACTCGCCCTTGTTGCGGAAGTTGAACAGGTTGCGGATCTTCTCGGAGGGCGGCGTCCCGTCAAGGTCGAGCCATCCCCCCTCCATCAGCCTCTTGCGCAAGGTGAGCGTCATGTAGTCCGTCGGATCGTTCACGAGGTGGAGAAGCGCCGCGCGCCGGACATCGCCCTGCGCCGCGCGAATCTGGACAATCGCCTGCTCGACGGCGGCGTTCGCCACTTCCTTGCGGTCCGAATCGCAGGTGGGCTTCTCGGGCCCCAGCCACCACCACAGCGCCATGAGGGCGGCCACCAGAAGTGTCGGTACGAGGATGTAGCGCGTCAGCAGGGCACCCACGCCGTGCATCGCGCCATGCGAAAAGAGACCGGGCGTCAATCCAGTGATCTTCATTTTGATTTCCTTTCTTTTTGCTTGCTCTGTCAAATCGCCAAATCCACGATGCAGATCTCCTGCAGTGACGCGCGGTCCGAGCGGCCGGCCGAGGCCAGCCGCACGGCCTGGCGCTCGACCGTGCGCTCGAAGGCGTTGCGGACGAAGCGCGCGTTTCCGAAGTCCTTGTCCGCGCGCGCGCGCGCCGCGGCCATGCGCCGTGCGACCTCGTCGCGCGTCTCGGGCGAGCACATGTACTCGTTCTTCCGCATCATCCCGTCGAAGATCGCGGCCAGTTCCTCCGCGGAATAGTCGGGGAAGTCGATGAAGCGGTTGAAGCGCGAATTGAGTCCGGGGTTCGACGAGAGGAACTCCTTCATGTCCTCCGTGTAGCCCGCCACGACCACGGCCAGGCGGTCGCGGTCGTCCTCCATCCGCTTCAGGAGCTGGTTGATCGCCTCCTGCCCGAAGTCGTTTCCGCCACCGCGCGAGAGCGTGTACGCCTCGTCGATGAAGAGGACGCCGTCCAGCGCCTCGTCCACCTTCGCGTCCACCTTCGGCGCGGTGTGGCCCACGTACTGTCCCACGAGGCCGGCACGGTCCGTCTCCACGAGGTGCCCCTTCTTGAGCACGCCCAGTTCGCGGTAGATGCCGGCCACGAGTCGCGCGACCGTGGTCTTGCCGGTGCCGGGGCTGCCGGTGAACACGCAATGCAGCGAAAGTCCGTTCGACTTGAGCCCTTCCCGCGCCCGGGCGGCCTGGATCTTGAGGAAGTCGGCGAGCTTCGATATCTCGGCCTTGACAGGTCCGAGCCCCACGAGGCCGTCCAGCTCCCGCTTGAGCTCCGCAAGGGTCTTCACGGGCTGGTTCGCGCCTGGGTCGGCGGGCGCGGCCTTCGGCTTCTGGGCCACGCCGCCCGGCGTCAACGGCACGTTGCCCGCCTTCTCGAGCGCCTCGGCCTTGGCGAGATAGGCGGACGCCTTCGCCATCCAGGCAGCCTGGATCTTTCCGCCCGTACGGGCGGCGATCGCCTTCGTGGCGCCAGCCGCCTCCCGGCAGAAGGCGGCCGCCTGGACGTTGTTGCCCGCGGCCTCCGCCTTTTTGATCTGCGCGTCAAGCGAATTGACACGGTCGATGTAGAAATCTCCCATGTCCTACCTCACACGGCCGAGGACCCAGGTGCGGCGGCTCCCG
>JAFRNO010000088.1 GCA_017430155.1 Kiritimatiellia bacterium
GCGTGTGCTTCTCGAACGCGGTCTTCACGGGCGCCTCCACCACGCTCCGCGTGGCGGGCACCGCGGCCGTGGCGGGGTACGTGAGCTTCGACCGGGTGGACGTGGCCGCCGGCGGCGCGTTCGAGCTGGCGGGGCCGCTCGACCATGCGCTCGTGGTCAACAACCCGGCCGCCGCGGCCGAGGGCGACGTCTTCGGCACGGCGTCCGGTGACTTCGGCGCGGGCGTGCGCCTGCTGCGCCATCCGTCCGACGCGACGCTCGTCGCGCGCGCCGTGTCGAACGGCTCGACCGCCAACCTGCGTTGGGTCCGCGCGACGGATACGAGCGGCGGCCTGTCATCCGCCAACTACGTGCAGGACGGCCTCGTCGCGCAGTTCGACGCGCTGGAGAACGCGGGCGTGGGGCAGTACAGCGCTTCTGCGACCGTGTGGAAGGACCTCGTGGGCAACGGGAAGGTCACGCTCGCCGGCGCCGCCGCCTGGAACGGCCGGTATCTCGACGCGACGACCACGAAGCAGTCGCTGACGGACCTCGCTCGCGTCTACAACTGGTCCGTGACCGCCGAGTTTGCGGTCAACGTGATCACGAACGCGGCGGCGGCATCCGCCGAGGCGGGCAAGAGCTACTGGCCGACATTCTTCGGCGAAGGGCAATACCGCGTCCACAGCACGGGCGTCAAAAAAGGCTCCGCGCCGTCGTCGGGCTACCGCCTCTTCATCAACGGGAGAGATCCGCGCCCGACGATGAGCAGCTTCTGGATTGGCACGATGGGCACTACGTCGGACGGCACGAACTACCGTATGTACCGAGACGGCACGTACGCGGTTGGGGTTGTGGACAGCGGTGCGCTGAACATGAACAAGCTCGGAACCACCTGGACGCTGAACGAAAACGGCACGAGCGGCTTTTTCCACAACCACTGCTACGCGTTCCGTCTCTACGACCGCGTGCTGACGGCGGGCGAGCTTGAGCAGAACGCCGCGCTGGACGGACTCCGCTTCTTCTCCTTCACCTACACGGGCACGGGCGCCGCCGTGGACTGGTCCGTCGTGCCCTGGACGGCGCCCGAGCGGGCCACGACGACGGCCCCGAACGCAGCGACCCACTACGCGCAGGTCAAGAACGCGACCGTGGCCGTACAGGCCGCGGACGCCGTTTCGCTGAAGGGCCTCTCGCTCGAGAGCGGCGCCACGCTCGACATCGCGTCGGATGCCACGGTGGACGTGAAGGTCCTCTACGTGGGCGGCGCGCGCGTGCCGCGCGGCATCTACACGGGCACGGGGACGTTCGGCACGCAGGTGGACTGGCTCGCGGGCGGCGGCGTGCTGCGCGTGGCGGGGTCGTTCGCGGCGCCCGTCCCCACGACCCTGGCAATCCCCGCGTCCGACGGTTGGTACGAGTTCGGGCTCACGGCGGCGGAGGGCGGCGGCTATGGCTACACGACGGGCTACCCGGCGAGTCCGAGCACGAAGCTCCACTGGATCAAGGCCGACCGTCCGCAGTGGCAGGACTACGCGTTCGAGGCCGGCGCGAAGCTGCGTCTCGTCGGATACGTGTTCCTCGAGCAGATCCCGGCGGGCGTGTTCGACGAGATCGACCTCTCGCACGCAACCTACATCCTCGTGCACGCGCCCAAGCCGTACGCGGACGGCTCCGCGTTCACGCTGCCGGCCGGCGTGGTGGCGCGCTACCAGCCGGGCACGGGCTGGGTGGAGGAGGGCGGCACGAACTGGCTCGTGTCGGCGGGATCGAGCGCCTTCACGAGCGACCTGGAGGTGGCGGGGACCTGGCGCGTCTACGGCGACGGCACCCAGTACGCCAACCAGCAGTACGACGGCGCGTTCGGCGGAACGGGCACGCTGAAGCTCGAGAACTTCTCCAAGCAGGCGCGGTTCACCTCGTCGTTCGCGCTGAACGGCAAAGTGACGGGATTCGAGAACGCGCAGCTCCTCTGGATCGACGCGTTGGCGGTGACGAGCCGCCTGAGCGGCGTGGCGTTCTCGAACTGCGGGGAGACCTACCAGACGAACACGTCGTATTGTGCCGTCGGCATCTTCTTCGGCAAGCACAACAGCGGCGCGACGGCCGACCACGAGCTCTACATTGCGTCGGTCTCCGGCGGCGCGCGGTCGATCGTGGACGCCAAGGGGAAGCGCTGGCGGAGCGGCGGCATGATCGCCGCGTGGGGGTCGAACACGGTGCACGTCGGCAAGCTCACGAACCCCCTGCACATCGTGGCGCGGCGGCAGGACCAGAACTGCAACCGGGGCTGGTTCAACAGCGCGAGTGCCGTGGGGCCGGGGTTCTTCGTGTTCGACGAGATCGCCGCCGGACTGTTCCTCTCCACGAACGTGTACGTGACGGCGGGGAAGGTGACGGGCTCGCCCGTCTTCGACTGGACGTACCAGTCCGGCGCCGTCAACATGACGACGTTCGACGTCACGAACGCGTGCTCGTCGACGGCCGTCGCGAAGGCGACGGACCTCGCGATGCTGCCCGCGCGTCTGGGCGGGTTCGCGGGGGCGGTGCAGCTCACGGACGCGGCGGCGCGGACATATCCCGTGGCGATGGACTTCACGCGCGGCACGAATGCGCTCTACAACGCGGGCGGCTGCATCGGGTCGGGAACGCTCGCGGCGGCGCCGACGGCGGGCACGCTCGCCGTCACGTTCCCGACGGACGCGGCCGCCGTGCCGGGCGACTACGCGCTCGCGCGGTTCACCGCGGGCGGCGGACTGCTCGCGAACTGGAACGTCACGCTCAACGGCAATTCTTCCTCCAGCGCGGACGCCGGCCCCGGTTTCGTGGCCTCGGTCATGAAGGATTCCTCCGGCATCTGGCTCAAGGTCCGCAAAGGCGGACTGAGCATCACCATTCGGTGATGAGTGAATAGGTTATAGTGAATAGGTGAATAAGGGAATAGTTTCTACCATCAGGGAATAGGTCATAGGCCCTCCAAAACTATTCACTATTCACTATCCACTATCACCTATTCCCTGATGGTGGACCCGGCGGGACTTGAACCCACGACCTAGCGATTATGAGTCGCCAGCTCTGACCGACTGAGCTACGGGTCCTCTGGTGCCCC
>JAFRNO010000089.1 GCA_017430155.1 Kiritimatiellia bacterium
ATGTCGGCGACGAAGCGCGGCAGGCCGAGACCGCCAATGCGGTCGGCGCAGTCGCGCGCGATTTCGACCGCACGCTCGAGCGGCACGCGGAAGTGCGAGATGCCCGCCACGGGGTCGCACTGGAACACGTAGTAGGGACGCACGCGGATGCGCTGGAGCGCGCGAAAGAGGTCGAGCAGCGCGGCCGCCGAATCGTTGACGCCCGCAAGCAGGACCGTCTGGCAGGACACGGGGATGCCCGCGTTCACGAGATTCGCGCACGCCTCCGCCGCTTCGGGCGTCACTTCGTCGGCATGGTTGAACTGCGTGTTCACCCACACCTTCCCGCTCGCGGCGAGGCGCACGGCGAGTTCGCGCGTGACGCGCGCGGGGTTCACACACGGCGCGCGCGTGCAGAGGCGCACCACGTCCACCTGCGGCAGGTCGGCGAACGCCTGCACGAAGCGCATCACCTCGTCGTCGGGCAGCATGAGCGGATCGCCGCCCGAGAGCAGCACGTCGCGCACGAGCGGATGTTCCTGCACGTAGGCCGTGCACGCCGCGAGCTCCTCGTCCGAGCGCACGACCTCCGCGTGGCGCAGCAGGCCCTTGCGCGTGCAGTGGCGGCAGTTCATGAAGCAGGCGTTGGAGGTCATCACGAGCACGCGGTCGGGAAAGCGCTGCTTCAGCCCGAAGCAGCCGCTCGCCTCTCCCTCCTCGTCGAAGGGGTCGGGACCGAACTCCTCGTCGTCCTCCAGCTCGCGCGCGTCCGGCTCCAGCTGCCGACGGAATGCGGCGCTCCGCGCCGCCAACGCCCGCGCGTACGCGCACGCCACAAACGGGAAACGCTCGGTCACTTCTTCTATTTCTGATGATGGGTTCACGCCGTGTCTAGTCTCGCCAGCCGTGGCGGTCGGCGAAGTCCATGTACCGGTTCCAGTCGTAGGACGTGAGGTTGTGCTTGCCGGACCGCACATGGTACGAGATGCACCCCTCCTGGAGCGGCTGTTCCGGCGGCGGGAAACCTTCGGAGACAAGTCCCTTCTTGCCGTACAGCTCCCAGGCGGGCGAGGCGAGGCGTCCGCTCCAGTATTCGCCCTCCTGCCCGGCCCACGCGTCCTCCGAGGCCGAGGCGATGCAGACGAGCCGCGGCGCCATCAACGCGACGAACGCGTGCTGGTCCACCCGCCACTCCTTCTCGGCGTTGACGTGCCGGATGTAGTTGGCGCAGAACCAGTAGGGGAACGTGCGGACGATCTGGTGCAGGTGTTCCGACTTCGGCAGGTCGATGTGGTTCAGCTTCGCGCCCGAGCAGCCCGAGTCGTTCGAGCAGGCCATCGCGAAGCGCTTGTCGCAGACGCCCGCCACGAGCGCGGTCTTGCCGCCGCGCGAGTGGCCCACCACGGCCACGTGCTTCGCGTCGAGGAGCGGCTCCGTCTCAATCCAGTCCAGCACGCGGCTCGCGCCCCAGGCCCAGGCGGAGAGCGTGCCCCAGGCGTCCGGCGCGCGTCCCTTGTCGGGCGCCTCGAAGCAGGCGAACACGCCGTCGCGGTTGCCGCTGCTGCGGTCGGGCGCGATGTCGCCGTTCCAGAACGCGATCGCCGCGTAGCCGCGCGCGACGATCTCCTCGGCCGGCCAGAACTCGCTCTTCTTCTCGCGGGTCGGATCGATGTTCGCATCCGGCGGACGGTTGCAGATGAGCACGAAGGCAGGCGCCGGCTTCTGCTGCTTCGGGATGAACGCCGTGAACGTGAACTCGCCTTTGCCGTACTTGCCCGCGTACGACACGCGCACGCGCTTGCGAATGGCCTTGCCGTCCATCATCTCCGCGTCCGGCTCCGCCGGCGCGAACGAAAACTCCTTCGGACGCTCCACGGGGCGCCGCCCGTACTCCTCGCGCATGAACTCCGCCCGCAGTTCGGGCGCGCGGACCTTCTCCCACTGCTCGACGGTGGTGACCTTCTCGCCCTTGAACGTCGTCATCAAGTCCGGCACGTTCTCCGGCTCAAGCCCCGCAGCCGCGCCCTGCGCGAGCGCAAGGCAGGCCAGCGCGCATCCGCGCACGATCCACGCATACGACACTTTCTTCATCGTGACACTCCTGCTCTACTTCCAGTTGATGTACCCGCTGACGGGCGTCAGATAGGCCGCGTTGTCGGTGGCGGGACGGTAGCGCGTGCCGTTATACCAGTCGGTGAAACCGTTCTCGGCGCGGTAGTACTCGCCGGTCTCGGTGTCCTGCACGCGCTCGTAGCCGAGCGTGGCGTCGCTGCGCTTCTGCGAGAGCACGTCGTAGGTCGCGTTGCGGCGGCGGTAGGAATCCATGATCATGCCGCGGATCGAATCCGCCGTCTGCATGATGTACTTGGACGTGCCCATCACGCGCGCCCAGGCGTCCCTGCGCTGCTGGTGGAACGCCGGCGTGAAGACGATCGAGGCGAAGCACCGGTCGAGGACGGGCTGCCAGTCGACGAACTCCTCCTTCGGCGCGGTTTCCGAGAGGATCGAGAACTCCGTCACCGGTCCTACGTCCACCATGCCGGCCGCCGGCTTGAACGGGTTCACCTGCACGGGCTGCTTCATCATCCCCGAGACGACCGCGTGGTAGAGCCCCTGCACCCGCCGTCCCGACGCGGTCGTGCATTCGGCCACCACCACGTCCCCGCCCATCGCGCTCTTCCCGAGGTTTTCGAGCACGGTGAACTGCCTGTAGCCGAACAACGGCCCCATGGCGGTGAAGAATCCGGCCGTCGAAAGCTTCGGCAAAACGGGCATCTGCGCGAAGTAGCTCTTCGGGCCATACGACCGGACATACCAGTTTCGCGCCTCGGCCGACTTGAGGCCGAAGGCGGTGTTGAGGCAGAAGTAGAGCTCGCGCTCGGGACGCTTCGGATCGTACGCCGTGATGGCGTAGCTGATGAGGTCGACCTGGCCCGTCGGCTTGATCCCCGTCTTCACTTTCCAGCCAAGCGGAACGCTCATCGAGAAGTATCCGCTCGGGTCATGGTACTTCACGAACTTGACATGCGCGGCCTCCGCCGGACGGATTCGCAGCGCGCCCTTTCCGTAAGCGGCCAGCCCTGCCGCGCACACGCAAAGGAGTACGGCAAGAAAACGCCTTGTGTTCATGAGCACTTCCTTTCTGGCCGAAGTTACAGGCCGTTTTGCTGGGCGATGAGGGTGTCGGCGCCGTACATCTTGCGGAGCTTCGGCTTCTCGATCTTGCCCGTGGGGTTGCGCGGCACGGGTGCGAAGATGATCTTGCGCGGACGCTTGTAGCGCGGCAGGTCGAGGCAGAAGCTGTTGACCTCCTCCTCGGTGAGGGTCTGTCCCTCCTTCACCTCGATGATCGCGGCGGCGATCTCGCCGAGACGCGCGTCCGCGAGGCCGATCACGGCCACGTCCTTGATGGCGGGGTGCGCGCGGAGGAAGTCCTCGATCTGCACGGGGTAGAGGTTCTCGCCGCCGGTGATGATCACGTCCTTCGCGCGGTCGACGAGGTAGATGAACCCGTCGCGCAGCTCGGCCATGTCGCCCGTGCGGAGCCAGCCGTCGTCGGAGAGGATCTCCTTCGTCGCCTCGGGGTTCTTGTAATAGCACTTGAGGACGCCCGGGCCCTTCACGGCCAGCTCGCCGACTTCGCCGGGGTTCACCTCGCTGCCGTCGGGACGGATGATCTTCGCCTGCCACCCGTAGCCGGGCACGCCGATCGCGCCCACGTGGTCGACGTTCTCGATGCCGAGGTGCACCGCGCCGGGGCCGGTCGATTCGGAAAGGCCGTAGTTGGTGTCGTAGTCGTGGTGCGGGAACACGGTCTTCCAGCGCTTGACAAGCGCGGGCGGCACGGGCTGCGCGCCGATGTGCATGAGCCGCCACTGGTCGAGATAGTAGTCGGACAGGTCGATGCGTCCGGCTTCGATCGCGTCGAGCAGATCCTGCGCCCACGGCACAAGCAGCCAGACGATCGTGCACTTCTCCTC
>JAFRNO010000090.1 GCA_017430155.1 Kiritimatiellia bacterium
ACTACGCGGAGAAGATGACCGGCGTGAAGCTGCCGATCGCGACGGACGCTGCGCCGCTGCCGACGAAGGCGATTTTGATCGGCGAGACGAAGTACTCAAGAGGCCTGGTTTCGGACGCGCAGGAGCGCGTCCCTTCCCTGGGGACGGACGGTTTTCGCTTGGTGGCGCGCGCGCCGCATTTGCTGGTGATTGGCTCGCCGGACCGCGGCGCGCTGTACGGCGTCTACGAGCTTCTTGAGCGTTTCGGCGGCTGCCGCTGGTACGCGTCGTGGTGCGAGAAGGTGCCGCGCCGCGACCGGTTTGCAGTCCCCGACACGCTCGACGACGCGCAGGTGCCGGCGTTCGCGATGCGCGAGCCGTTCTGGTGGGACGTGCTGCAGAACGGCGACTTCGCGGCGCGCCTGCGCGTGAACAGCCGCTCGTGGCGCGGAAACGAGGAGAAGTACTGCGGCACGCCGTTCCGCTTCGGCGGCGGACTCGGCAGCTGCCACACGTTCAACGCGCTCCTGCCGCCGGAGAAGTACTTCGACGCGCATCCCGAATACTTCAGCATGGTGAAGGGCAAGCGTCTCAAGGAGCGCACGCAGCTCTGCCTCACGAACCCCGACGTGCTCCGCATCGTCACCTCGAACGTGCTCGCGCGCATCCGCCAGGATCCGACGGCCGACTACTACGGCGTGAGCCAGAACGACTGGTACAACTACTGCGAGTGCCCTGCCTGCAAGGCGATCGACGACGAGGAGGAGAGCCATGCGGGCACGATGGTCCGCTTCGTGAACGCCGTCGCCGAGGCCGTCGAGAAGGAGTTCCCGAACGCGCTCATCGAGACGCTCGCCTACCAGTACACGCGCAAGCCGCCGAAGAAGACGCGCCTGCGGCGCAACGTGATCCCCTGCCTCTGCACGATCGAGTGCGACTTCGCGCAGCCGATCGACGTGAGCCCGTACAAGCAGAACATCTCGTTCCGCGACGACATCCGCGGCTGGGCGAAGCAGACGGACCTGCTCTACGTGTGGGACTACACGACGGACTTCCGCCACTACGTGATGCCGTTCCCGAACGTGTACGCCCTCCAGGGCAACGTGAAGTTCCTCCACGCGAACGGCGTGAAGTGCCTCTTCGAGCAGGGCGCCTACCAGGGGCGGCATGCAGACTTCGCGGAACTGAAGGCCTGGCTGCTCGCCAAGTGGATGTGGAACCCGGAATTGCCGATGGAACCGCTCCTCGACGACTTCTTCTCGGGCTACTACGGCAAGGCCGCGCCGTTCGTGCGCCGTTACTTCGAGGCCGTGCACCGCCTGCAGCAGATGTACTCGGCATCTGCCGACCGGCCGCTGCGCATCTTCGACGACATCACGCTCCCGTCTCTCCCCGACGTCGTGCTGGACGTGGCGACCGACTGCTGGCGGCAGGCGATCGACGCCGTGCAGGACGATCCGGTGGCCTCCTACAACGTGCGCATGGGCGCGTTCACGGTGGACTACATGCGCCTCGAGCGCATGCGCCGGAAAGGGGACAAGGTCCTGTGCCTCGCGCGGAAATCAATTGCCGCCCAGGAACTGGTGAAGATGCAGGCGCTCGCGAAATCCCTGCTGGACCGCATGGCAGAGGCGAAGGACATCCGGCTCGCCGAGGGCGGAAACGTTCACGAGCAGCGTAGACGCGAGTGGCAGGAGCTGTTGGCGCGCAAGCCGCGCCCGATTTCGGCCACGTCGTCCGGCGAGGTGGAGGAGCGCGACATCTCCATCTCGAGGAAGGGAACATGGGGCGACTACGTGGACGACCCCAAGGCGGCGGACGGCAAGGCGATGAAGCTCTTCAACTCGCACTACGAGTGGTGTTCCACATTCCCGATGCACCGGGTGGAGTTCGAGCCGGGCGCGACGTACAAGGTGCGCGTGCGCGTGCGCGTGGACAAGTTGCGCGACGGCGGCGAGGCGTTCTGGGCGGGCGTGTACGACCCCGTGGCGAAGGTCGGGCGCGGCGGCATCCAGCCGCGTACGGAGAAGGCCTCGTCCGAGTACGCGTGGTACGACGTCTGCCTCTGGACGCCGAACGAGCACGAGTATTTCTGGATCGGTCCCGGACGGTTCGGGAAGGACGGCAAGTCCTCCATCAAGGCCGTATGGGTCGACAAGATTGATTTTACCCGCGTGGACGGCGCGGCGAAATAGCAAAACGAAAGGAACATGAATATGCAGTTTTCACGTCGAGATTTCATTGGCGGCGGCTTGCTCGCGGCGGCTGGCGTCACCGCGCCCGGTTGCTTTTCGATGTCGGAGGCGGGGGCCGCGTCGGCACCCGTGCCGATTCTGCGCAAGGCGGGTTTCCGCAAGCCGGGCGACAAGATTCGCATGGCGTTCATCGGCAGCGCCGGACGCGGCGGGGCGAACTTGAACGAGTTCTTTAATCTGGGCGAGGAGATCGTGGCGCTCTGCGACGTGGACCGCAACCACCTCGACGGCGCCGCGAAGAAGGTCGGGAAGAAGTTCCCGAAGGTGCATCGTTACCAGGACTGGCGCGAGCTGCTCGACAAGGAGAAGGACCTCGACGCCGTGGTTGTCTCCACGCCCGACCACATGCATGCCGCCTGCGCCATCGCGGCAATGGAGCGCGGCTGCCACGTGTACGTGGAGAAGCCGCTCGTGCGCACCTGGTGGGAGGCCGAGCGCTTCCGCGAGGTGGCGAAGGCGTGCGGCGTGGTGACGCAGATGGGCAACAACGGAAACGGTACGGACGGCCAGCGCCGCAACATCGAGATCCTCAAGAGCGGCGTGCTCGGCGAAGTGCGCGAAATCCACGTTACGACGAACCGTCCGATCTGGCCGCAGGGACTCAAGCGCCCGGGCGGAGCCGACACGGTTCCCGAGACGCTGGACTGGAATCTCTGGCTCGGCGTGGCGCCGAAGCGTCCGTTCAAGAAGGGCGTCTACCACACGTTCAAGTGGCGCGGCTGGTTCGATTTCGGTACGGGCGCGATGGGCGACATCGCCTGCCACGCGATGAGTTTCTTCTGGCGCGGACTCGACCTGCGCGATGTCGTGAGCGTGGAGACCGTGAAGACCACGCCCACGTTCGACGAGACGTTCCCCGCTGCGACGACCGTGAAGGTGGTGGTGACGAGCGGCCGCCAGGCGAGCCCCGTGGAGATCTACTGGTACGATGGCAACACGTGTCCGCCGCCCGAAACCTGCCGCCGCCTCACAAACGGACGCCTCGACAAGTTCGGCGGCACGCTCATCGCCGGCACGGAGGGCGTGTTCTGGGGCGGGCAGGTGATGATGAAGGGCGAGAACAAGTTCACGCGCCACCAGGACCATCCCGCGACGAAGTCCATCCCCGTCTCGCTCCCGCGCGTGCAGGGACACCACTGGGAATTCGCCGAGGCCGTGCGCGGCGGGTCGCGTCCGTTCTCGGACTGGGACCACTCCGTTCCGCTCACCGAGATGGTGCTCCTGGGCTGCATCTCGCAGCGCGTACCGGGCCGTCTCGACTGGGACGCGAAGGCCAACCGCTTCACGAATTCGGACGCGGCCAACAAGCTTCTGACGCCGTACATCCGTCCTACCTGGACGATTGGCTGAGGTGGCGCGCCATGGGCACGTTCCAGATCACGGGCCGGAAGGCCGTCGGCGGCGTCCACCGCGTGCCGGGCAACAAGAACGCGGCCTTGCCGATGATCGCCGCGGCGTTGCTCACGGACGAGCCGGTTACGCTTGAGAACGTGCCCGACATCGCCGATGTGCGCCTCATGCTCGCGTTCGCCCAGCGCTTCGGCGCGAAGGTGACGCGCGATCTGGCGTCGCGCACGGCGACGATCACGGCGAAGCGCCTGAAGAGCGTGCGCCTCGACCCCGCACTTGCGCGGAGGATCCGCACGTCCATCCTGTTTGCGGGCCCGCTCCTCGCGCGCACGGGGTCCGTGTGCCTGCCGCCCCCCGGCGGGGACGGCATCGGGCACCGCCGGCTCGACACGCACTTCGACGGCTTCGCGTCACTCGGCGCGGAGGTGAAATGCGGGCGCTGCATCCTTTCCGTCAAGGCCCCCAAGGCGGGACTTTCCGGCACGCGCATCCTGTTGGACGAGGCGAGCGTGACGGCGACGGAGAACATCCTCATGGCGGCCGTGCTCGCGCGTGGCGTGACGGAAATCTACAACGCCGCCTGCGAGCCGCACGTGCAGGACCTCTGCGCGATGCTCAACGCAATGGGCGCGCGTATCGCCGGGGCGGGCACGAACCTCATCCGCATCGAGGGCGTCGAGCGCCTCCACGGCTGCACGGCGCGCGTGGGGTGCGACCTCATCGAGGCGGTGAGCTACCTCGTGGCGGCCGTCATCACGGGCGGCGAGCTGACGCTCGAGAACATGGACATCGCCGCGTTCAACGTCCTCTCCAAGCCCCTGCGGCGCTTCGGCGTGCGCTGGAGCGCGGACGCGGCGAAGGGGACGGTGCACGTGCCCGTCCACCGCCACCTGAAGATGCGCTACGACCTCGGCGACGCGATTCCGTCCGTGTCGGACGGCCCGTGGCCGATGTTCCCGAGCGACCTGGTGTCCATCCTCATCGTGCTCGCCACGCAGACGCGCGGCACGTGCCTTTTCTTCGAGAAGATGTTCGAGAGCCGTCTCTACTTCGTGGACCACCTCATCGGCATGGGCGCGAAAATCGTGCAGTGCGACCCGCACCGCGTCGTGGTGACCGGCCCCACGCAGCTCGTCGGCTCCACCGTCACCTCGCCCGACATCCGCGCGGGCATCGCCCTCATACTCGCCGCGCTCTGCGCGAAGGGACAGACCTCCATCCTCAACGCGGAGTCCGTCGACCGCGGCTACGAGTCCGTGGAGAAGGAGCTCGCCGCGCTCGGCGCGGACGTCAAGCGCCTCGGCTGAGGCGGCAGACTTTCAAAGGACAGGAATCCATGCGAATCATCGACTGTGACTATTTCGTCGTCGGCTCCGGCATGAGCGGGCTCATGAGCGCGCTCCACCTCGCGTCGGCCGGGCGCACCGTGCTCGTCACGAAGCAGCGCCTCGAGGACTGCAACACCAACTTCGCGCAGGGCGGCATCTGCTGCGTGGCGGATCCGTCCGATACGTTCGAGGAACACGTGCGCGACACGCAGATCGCGGGCGCGGGGCTCTGCGACGAGGCCGTGGTGCGGAAGATCGTGTCGGAGGCGCCGGCGGGCATCCGCGACCTGATCGACTGCGGCGTGCGGTTCGCGAAGAAGGAGGACGGCTCCTGGGACCTCGGGCGCGAGGGCGGGCACTCCATGCGCCGCATCTTCCACGCGGGCGACATCACGGGGCAGAAGTGCGAGGCCGCCATGGTGCGCACGGTGAAACGCCATCCCGAGATCGAGGTGCACGAGAACACGATCGTGATCGACCTCATCATCACGAAGCGCATCGGCGTGAAAGGACCCAACCGCTGCGTGGGCGCCTACGTGCTCGACCGCGAAACGGACGAAATCTACGCCATCCGCTCACCCAACACCATCCTCGCGACGGGCGGCTGCGGGAAGGTCTACCTCTACACCTGCAACCCCGACGTGGCGACGGGCGACGGCGTGGCCCTCGCCTGGCGCGCCGGCGCGAAGGTTGAGAACATGGAGTTCATCCAGTTTCACCCCACCTGCCTCTACCACCCGCAGGCGAAGCGGTTCCTCATCAGCGAGGCCGTGCGCGGGGAGGGGGCCGTGCTCGTGGACCGCAAGGGGCAGCCGTTCATGCAGAACTACGACGTGCGCGGCTCGCTCGCGCCGCGCGACATTGTGGCGCGTGCGATCGACAGCGAGATGAAGCGCACGGGCGCGCCCTACTGCTGCCTCGACATCCGCAGGAAGGGGCGCGCCTTCCTCGAAAAGCGATTCCCCAACATCTTCCACAAGTGCCTTGAGTTCGGCATCGACATGTCGAAGGACCTCATCCCGATCGTGCCCGCCGCCCACTACTGCTGCGGCGGCGTGCAGGCCACCGTGGACGGACGCACCTCCGTGCAGGGGCTCTCGGCGATCGGCGAGACAGCCTGCACGGGGCTCCACGGCGCGAACCGCCTCGCGTCCAACTCCCTCCTCGAGGCCCTCGTCACGGCGCGCCTTACCGCGCAGCGCCTCACCGCGCATCCTGAGAAGGGCGTGAAGGGCATGACGATCCCCGTGTGGCGCATCGGGCGCGCCGTCGCGCCGGACGAGGCGGTGCTCGTGTCGCACATGTGGGACGAAATCCGCCGCCTGATGTGGGACTACGTGGGCATCGTGCGCACGAACAAGCGCCTCGCCCGCGCGCGCCACCGCATCCAGACGCTTCGCAGGGAAATCCACGAATACTATTTCGCTTACCTCGTGACGCCGGACACGCTGGAACTGCGCAACCTCGCGGTGTGCGCCGAGCTGATCATCCGCAGCGCGCAGCGGCGCCACGAGTCCCGCGGCCTCCACTACACGCTCGACTACCCGCTGAAGGCCAAGCGCCTCCACTCGACCGTCCTCCCCGGTTTCCCCGTGAAACCTTCATGACCTTCTCGTATTCGATGCGCAGATGAACGTATCGCGGAGATGGTTTATTGGCGGGATGGCCGCCTCGATGGGAGCCGCGCGCGTCCTGCGCGCGGAGTCCGGCATTTTCTCGGGCGGCACGCCGAACCTCGTGCTCGGCATCGTCACGGACATCCATCTCTCGATCGGCCGCTCGAACGGCGTGTTCGTGTTTAACGGGGAGGGGACGTTCCGCAGCACGCTGGAGTGGTTCCGCGACAGGGGCGTCGACGGGGTCGTGATCTGCGGGGACATGGCCGACAACGGACTGGTCGAGGAGCTTCAGGCCGTGGCCCGGGTGTGGTACGAGGTGTTTCCGAACGACCTCGCGCCGGACGGGCATCGCGTGGAACGCCTGTTCGTCTACGGCAACCACGACTACGAGGGCTACACGTACGGCACCGCGCGGAACCTGTTCGGCGACAGCGCCTACGACCACTCCATCAACAAGGATCTCGCCGCAGCCTGGCAGAGCTGCTTCAACGAAGCCTACACGCCGGTGTGGCGCAAGGACGTGAAGGGCTACTCGTTCGTGGGCGCGCATTGGATCGCGGACCATTGCCGGGGGTGGGACGAAGTCGGCGTGCCGCAGATGCCGGACTGGTTTACCGCCAATGGCGCGACGCTTGATCCGTCCAAGCCGTTCTTCTACATCCAGCATCCGCCTCCCAAGAACACGTGCCATTGCGACTGGGTGTGGGGACACGACAACGGCGCCTCGAC
>JAFRNO010000091.1 GCA_017430155.1 Kiritimatiellia bacterium
ACCGCCGAAGATCTCCGCGCCGCCGTCCATGCGCTGGTCGGTGTGGTTGTTCGCGATCGTGAGCGTGCCCGCGCCCATCTTGACGAGTTTGGGATACGTGCCGTTGCTGGTGATCGGCGGATAGATGAAGACGTTGCCCGTCTCGTTGGAGACCAGCACCGTATCCGCCACGTAGACCCACCTGACGTCGTTTATCCGCCCCACTTCGCCGGAGCCGAGGATGCTGAGATCCTGCATCCGCGTGCACTGGTATCCCTCTTCGAAATAGCCGCCGTTCGTGAGGGTGATCGACTTCACGTTGGTCGCATTTGCCGGACTGTTGCCGTTGGTAGACTGGCGGAAACGGGAATTGGCGCCGTCAATGAGGAAATCCACGTCCGTGAGGTTCACGGCGTTCCTGTGGAAGTGGACGACGCCGCTCGTGACGTGGACCGTTCCGGGCGTGCTGCCGGACGTGTTGCAGATCCAGAAGGACTTGCCGGAGTTCAAGGCGAGCGTGAGCGTGTGGCCGTTCAGCTGCAGCGTGGTCGCAGGGTAGTTGGGCGCGATGAGGCCCTGGCTGCCGCCGGTGACCTTCGCGTCCGCCGTCAGCTCGAGGCCGTACATCTGCGAGACGTTGTTGGCCACGTCGCCGCCCGTGTTGCGCAGCGCGCCGTTGCCGTCGGGCCCCGTTCCGGCGATCTTGTAGCGGACGGCGTTCCCGCTCCCGCGGCCGGACACGTCAAGCGCCGCGCCGTCCTTCACCTCCACCGTCATGCCGTTGTTCCCGAAGACCGTCGTCGTGCCGTATTGCACGAGGCCCTCCGCCACAGTGGCGCCGGTCAGGCTCGACAGCACGCACGACAGAACGAGCGTGCCGGAGCCGTCCTTGACGAGGTGCGCCGCGGCGCTGAACGGGGCGACGAGGTTAAGGACGCTGGTCGCGTTCTGCGGGACGGTGACGCGGAACGTGCCGGAATCGCCAGTCACCGAGACGTTCCACGAGGCGAAGTCGGCGCAGTCCGCCACGTGCAGGGCGTGTCCGTTGAGGTTCACCGTGCCGCCTTGGGCGATGCCGTCCTTCAGGGCGGCCCACTCGGTGTCGGCAGAAAGCGCCACGTACTGCGGCAGGCCCGCGCCGGCGGGCGCGCCGGACGACGAGCCGACGAGCCGCGTCGAGACCGCGACGATCCACGCCTGATGCGCAGCCGCCGCGCCCATCGTGAAGTTGGTCGTTGTCACGTTCTCGTACACCACGCCGCTCGCGCGGTCGAAGAGCGCGCCCTTCCCCGCGGCGGTCTGCACCGGCACGAGGTCGCGCACCACGATGCCGCCGTCCTTCACCAGCATCGAGTCGAAGCGGAACTTCGAGTTGTAGGAGGCCCCTCGGTGATCGGCGAACACGCAGAGGTCGATGAGCGGATAGGCCGTGAGGTTTTCCGAGAGGGCGGCCGTGGCGCCGCCGCCTTCAAGCGTGAGCTTGTTCCCTGCTACGACGCGGCAGCGGTAGTCGGTCCCGGCCGCAGGAACCATTCCGGGGTAGGTGGCGCCGCTGCCGTGGAAGCGGAAGGTGGAGGACTGCATGTTGAAGAGGTAGGCGTTGCTGCCCCAGTGCTGGCCGAAGAATGCCTTCGAGTGCTCGTATGTGACGTCGCCGAAGCGGAGATCCGTCGTCGTGTCGGTGCCGGGCACGTAGTCGAGGCGCACCATCTGCGCGCCGGTGGATGTGATGGAGGCGAGTTCGGCGGCGTAGGGGAGCTCGCCCGTCTTCGCGAGGAAGAAGCGGAAATAGACGCCGTCCGCCTTGAGCGCGGCGGGAAGCGTGTAGACGTAGGACGTCGCATCGGCGGCGATCGTCGCGACTTCGGCGAAGTTGTCCCAAGCGTCCTTCCGCTCCTCGCAGTCGGTTGCGCCGTACGCGACATAGAGCTTGTGCGGTTCGGCGCCGAGGTTGGCGAAGGAGAGCGTCACCGCGTCGGCCGTCGCTGAATCGACGGAGATGGCGGGGCGGAAGCGGAACGTGGGCGTCTCGTCCATCACGCGGCCGAACCGGCCCTGCGGCAGCTCGTCGCCCGTCTGGAACGGCGTCGCCGTCTGGTTCGGGTAGAACACGTCATGCACCTGGTCGTAGAGGCCGACGTCACCCGCCGCATTCGCCGCCGGCACGAAGTCGAAGAGCGGCGTGTAGCTGGAGGCGATCTTCATGCGGTAGAACGTGTAGGCGCCGGCATGTCCGCCAGAGTAGTCGGAGAAGATCGCGAAACTGTTGCCGACGGACCCCTGCCGGCTGATGTTCTTGCGCGCCTCCGATCCGCCGCCCGTGAGCGTCAGGTAGTTGGACGGATCGATCACCAGCCGGTAGTCCGTGTTCGCGGCAGGCGTGATGCCGGAGACGGCCTGGGGCGAGCTGCCGTAGAACCTGAACTCGCCGCCCTGCAGGATGAACAGGTATTGGCCGCCGCCCCACTTCTGCCCGAAGAACGTCTTGTCGTTCGCGATAGCCCCGGTCTTGAAACGGAAATCCATGATCCAGATGTTTGTGGCCGCCATGCCGGTGCTGATCCACTGCGCGCCGGTCGACGTGATGGACGTGAACTCCCTCGCCATGTGGACGCCGACGGTCTGCATCAGGAAGAAGCGCATCGGCCGTCCGTCGCGCAGCGCGGCCGGGACTTCATACGTGAACGAAGTCTGGTCGCAGGCGATGTCGGCGATCTTCTCGAAGGAGTCCCACTTCGCCTTGTCGTCGCCGCCGTCCGTCGCGCCGTGCGCGAGGAACAGCTCGTAGTCGAGCTCGTCGACGCCGCCGAACGCGAGCGTGACCGCGCTGTCGGTCTGCTCCGACACGCACACCGTGCGCGCGGCGTGCGCACCACAGGCAATTCCCACCGCAAACGCCAGCGCGGCGGCGGCCTTGACCGTCGATTTAATCATGGACATAAGGCATCCTTTCTTGAAAACGGTTACTCAATTATTGCAAAGCATGATCCAAGATGGTGTAATCATACCATATCCCGGCCGCCCCCGCAAGCCGAATGTGACATTCCGGTGACATCCCGTCAGGCTTTCAGACGGACCCCAGGCGGTTAAGCTTTGAGTGCCGTGATGGGCAAAACATACACCCCGTCCTCCTGCCGCCGATAGGCAAGCCCGGACTTCCCGACGACAACTGCAAGTGCGGTCGGTGGATTGTGCTTGAACTTGGAAGCGATCTTCACGAGGGTCGTCGCCGCTTCGTCCACCTGCCCGGGGTCGAGCTTGACCTCAAAGGCGCTCCATCCGTCGTCAGGTGTCTGAATCACCGCGTCGAAATCATCCCCGTCGTAGTCCTGGTAATGATACAGGTCAGCCTCCATCGCCTCGGCGTATATCTCAAGGTCCCGAAGAACAAGCGACTCAAAGAGAAGCCCAAAGGTTCTCAGGTCGCGCAGCAGCATTTTCGGCGAAACGCCGAGCAGCGCCGCGGTAAGCGACGGATCGCAGAACCGCCGCTTGGACTGCTGCTTGATGCGGGCCGGCGATCTTGTAAACGTCGAAAACGGCCTCGTGTCGCGGACAAGGAACAGACGGTTGAACGCTCCAATGTAGTCCGTCACCGTGTTAATGCTCAGGCTGGTGTCGTCGACTTCGGCAATGTCGTTGCGTATCGTGTTCGTGCTGGCCGTCGTCGATTCGTTCCTCGCAAGAGACCTGAGGCATTTGAGCACCTTCACGGGATCGCGCTCAATTCCGTCAAGCTTCTGGATATCGACATCAATGATGTTTCGGATGTAGTCACGGGGAATGAGCAGTGCCTGCGCACGGCTTTTGTCGAGACCTCCGGGCCAACCTCCGCGCATCACGAATGCGATGAGTTCGTCCAAGGACGGTTCTGGAATTGACTGTACGCCGATTTCCCGACCCTTGCAGACGTCCGAGAGAGAAACGACGCCCGCAGAATGTCCACTTTCCTGCAAGGACATGGGATGCATGGCCAACCGTGCGATCCGCCCAGTTCCGGAATGAAGCACACCCTTCGTTTTCGGCGTCGCCGAACCTGTGAGGATGTAGCGTCCGCATTCCGCCGATTCATCCACCGAGTAGCGTACGGCATCCCAAATCGCGGGGACATCCTGCCATTCGTCAATGAGATGCGGAGCGGTCCCCTCCAAGGCGCGCTGGACATCAAGCATGGCCAGTTTGCGATTCGCAAAATTCCCCGTGGGCAGCCCAACAAGAAATTCGCTTTGGGAGTGCATCGTGCATGTCCAGGTCTTGCCACACCACTTGGGCCCCTCAACGCAGACGGCACCGAACGTTGAGAGGTAGAAATCAAGCCGTTTGTCAGCGATTCTCGGTTTATACCTATTTTTGTCCATAATACTCCTTAAACGGCCGACATTATAACATATCTCATTCCACATCGTCAACGACTGATATGAATTTCTAATTTTTACTGATATACTTTTCTAAGATTAACTGATACGAATTTCACATTTCAACTGATATGGTTTATCCTCAAGAAGACCTAGAAACTCTGCCAAAGACGAAACCTCGATTTCGCAAAAGCTATATTCAAATGGCTACTTTTGGCAGCGTTGAGACATCAGGTGCATCAATTTCCCCCAGACCGGCCTTGGCCGAAAAGCGCGAAATCGCCGCGCAGCGGATCACCGGGGAACACTCCGGCCATGATCGCGGTCAGCTTGCGCGCGGTCGCCATCGTCGCGGGCTCTTTCGCGAGCAACTTAAGCTTTCGAGCCTGCTTTAAGACATGGGCGTCGAGCGGCATGATGAGACTCCCACGGTCGACAAAGCCTTTCCACAAGCCAAGATCAACCGGTGGTTCGCGCACCATCCACCGCAGGAACAGACAAATGCGCTTGCACGCAGAAGAATCGTTTGCCGGAACCAGATAACCCACGTCCGAATCGGCGAATGCCGCACAAATGGCTTTCACCGTACCCAAGCCCGTACCGTCTCCATTCTCCCTCACATATTCGCCC
>JAFRNO010000092.1 GCA_017430155.1 Kiritimatiellia bacterium
CCGTGCCGAGGCCGTGGGAGGCCATGAAGGTGTCCACGGTCGCGCGGTCGAGCGACATGTAGAGGCGGAACGCCTCGATGAGGTCGTCGCAGTACTGGAAGGAACGCGTCTGGAGACCGTCCCCGAAGAGGGTGATGTCCTGGTTCGCGAGCGCCTGCATGATGAAGTTGGAGATCACGCGGCCGTCCTTCGGGTGCATGTTGGGTCCGTAGGTGTTGAAGATGCGCACCATGCGCACGTCCACGCCGTACTCGCGGCGGTAGTCGGCGCAGAGCGTCTCGGCGCAGCGCTTGCCCTCGTCGTAGCAGGAGAGGAAGCCGAACGTGTTGACGATGCCCCAGTACGACACCACCTGGGGGTGCACGAGCGGGTCTCCCAACACCTCGCACGAGGAGGTGTGCAGCACGCGCGCCTTCGTCTTGAGCGCGAGGTCGAGCACGTTCATCATGCCGAGCACGGAGCTCTTCGTGGTCTCTACGGGGTTCTTCTGGTAGTGGATGGGCGAGGCGGGGCAGGCGAGGTTGTAGATCTCGTCGAACTGTCCCCAGAAGGGCTGGGTCACGTCGTGCAGGACGAACGAGAACTTGGGGTTCCCGAAGAGGTCGTAGATGTTGGACTTCGTGCCGGTGAAGAGGTTGTCGAGCGCGGTCACCTCGTAGCCGTCCGCCAGCAGGCGGCGGCAGAGGTGCGAGCCGAGGAAGCCGGCGGCGCCGGTCACAAGCGCTTTTTTCGAGAGGATCATCTGGTCTCCTTGTGTTGTTGGCGGGAAATTATACCACAAATCGGCGACTTCGTCCCTTTCTGCGCGAAAAATGTCCGCGGTCTTGTGCCGGGGGAGGGGTTTTGGTATACTATCAACTCAATTCCAAACAACCAAGGAAGCGGAAAAATGAAGATTGCCATCGGCGCCGACCACGGCGGGTTCGAACTGAAGAAAAACGTCATCGCGTCCTTCGCGGGCGCGGAGTTCATCGATGTGGGCTGCACGGGTCCCGAGGCGTGCGATTTCCCCGACTATGCGGACGCCGTGGCGGAGAAGGTCGCGTGCGGTGAGGCCGACTTCGGCCTGCTCGTGTGCCGTACCGGGATGGGCATGACGATGGCCGCCAACCGTTTCCAGAACGTGCGCGCGGCGCTCTGCCTCGACCCGGCCACGGCGGTTCTCGCCCGCCAGCACAACGGCGCGAACGTGCTCTGCACGGGGGCTGACAAGGTCGACCTGGCGGAGGCGCTGGAGATTCTCAAGGCGTTCGTCTCCACGCCGGTGGACGAGGCCGAGCGCCATGCCCGCCGCCGCGCGAAGATCGAGCGCGCTCGCCGCCTGAGCGATTTCTCCGGCCTTGCGCACGACGATCCCGAGGTCTACGCCGCGATCAAGGCGCAGGTCACGCAGGAGGACACGGAGATCAACCTTATCGCCTCCGAGAACACCTCCTCCCGCGCCGTGCGCCTGGCCGCCGGCAGCGTGCTGATGAACAAGTACGCGGAAGGGTATCCGGGAAAGCGCTGGTACTCGGGCTGCTTGCCCGTGGACGCCGCGGAGCAGCTGGCGCGCACGCGCGCCTGCGCGCTCTTCGGCGCCGAGCACGCGAACGTGCAGCCGCACTGCGGCTCCTCCGCCAACATGGCCGTCTACTTCGCCACGATCAAGCCCGGCGACACGATCCTCTCCCTCTCGCTCGACCAGGGCGGACACCTCTCGCACGGCTCGCCCGTCAACTTCTCGGGCAAGCTCTACAACATCGTGCCGTACACGGTGGACCGCGCGACCGAGCGCATCGACTACGACGCCCTCGAGAAGCAGGCGCTGGAGGTGAAGCCGAAGATCCTCCTCACGGGCGCGAGCGCCTACCCGCGCGCGCTTGACTTCAAGCGCATCCGCGAGATCTGCGACAAGGCGGAGTGCATCATGATGGTGGACATGGCGCACATCGCGGGCCTCGTGGCCGGCGGCGCGCATGAGAGCCCCGTCCCCTACGCCGACTTCGTCACCTCCACCACGCACAAGACGCTGCGCGGCCCGCGCGGCGGACTCGTCCTCTGCAAGGAGAAGTGGGCCAAGGCGCTCGACTCGGCCGTGTTCCCCGGCATGCAGGGCGGTCCGCTCGAGAACATCATCGCCGCGAAGGCCGTCTGCTTCCGCGAGTGGATGCAGCCCGAGATGAAGGAGTACGCCGCGCAGGTCGTGAAGAACTGCAAGGCGATGTGCAAGGCGGTGCAGGACCGCGGCTGGCGGATCGTCTCCGGCGGCACGGACAACCATCTCTTCCTCGTGGACGTGAAGGGCACGAAGGGCATCACGGGCAAGGACGCGGCGGCGGCGCTCGACAACGCCGGCATCGTCGTCAACAAGAACACGATCCCCTACGACACCGAGAGCCCGTTCAAGTGCTCCGGCATCCGCGTGGGCACGGCGTCCATTACGACGCGCGGCATGAAGGAGGCCGAGGCGGCGCTCATCGGCGGCTGGATCGCCGACATCCTCGAGGACATCACCAACACGGCCGTCCAGGCCGAAGTCAAGGCGAAGGCCGCCGCCCTCACGGCGAAGTTCCTCGTGCCGTGACGCGCAACGCGCCGCCGTGGTTACGGCCTCCCGCCCGCATGCGGCACGCCGGGCTCGGCCTTCGTCGTATGGGACTCCTTGGACGACCTGTCGTTCGGCGATCCGCTGAAGCTCGGCTTCTCGATCATTATCCGATAGCGTTCCACAACTGCTACCTCGTTATGGTACCGGGCATGTGTTTAGAAGGAGGAGGGCCATGAGCGGAC
>JAFRNO010000093.1 GCA_017430155.1 Kiritimatiellia bacterium
AAATACCCGAACGCCACGGAAATTGTCTGGTGCCAGGACGAGCCGGAAAACCAGGGCGCCTGGTTTTATGTGCAGCATTTCATCGCCGAGCACATGCACGCCGGGCAAAAACTCAACTACGTGGGTCGCGCGGAATGCAACCTGTGGGGACTCTACGACATGCACGGCAACGCGGCCGAGTGGACGCGCAGCGACTACGCGCCGTACCCCTACGCGGACGGCGACGGACGCAACGCGGGCAATCCCGAAAAGAAGAAGTCCGTACGCGGCGGCTCGTTCGCGTCGCGTCCGCGCGACGGCACGAGCTCCTGCCGCCTCGGCTACTGGCCTTGGCAGAAGGTCTACGACGTCGGCTTCCGCGTCGTCTTGGCGGCTGAAGATTAAATCTTTCCTTTTCTGAGCAGTTCAGCGTGGCATTCGCGGAAAAGCTGGCGTCAGCCTGCGGATTTATCATGTTGTGATTTTGCGCTTGCGCCGCACCGGGGGGGAGAGTGTATAATAAGCGGCGTGAAGTTCATTATCTCCATCGCCGGTCTCGGCGGATTCCTCTACGGCGTCGACTTCGGCGTGATCGCCGCGGCCGAGCCGTACATGAAGGCGATGGGCGTCTACACCGATGCCCAGATCAGCCACATCGTCGGCGCGGTGCTGCTCGGCGGTTTGGTTTCCTCCATCACGGCGGGTTGGTTGAGCAACTTTTTCGGACGCAAGAAGATGATAGTCGCCTCGGCCGCGATGTTCCTCATCGCGATTCCCGTCGTTAGTCTCTCGCTTGATTCGTATTTCTTCCTTTACGCGGGACGCGTCCTGCAGGGCATGAGTGCCGGGTACATGGCCGTTGTGATGCCGATGTACCTCACCGAGACGCTGCCGCCGGCGATCCGCGGGCGCGGCACGGGCGTGTTCCAGTTCTGTCTCGGACTCGGCCTCGTCGTCGCCGCCGGCGCGGGGTGTCTCGTGGCGACTAGGTATGGAGCCTCCGACACGGCCGACGCCGCCGGACGGGTCGCCGCCTGGGGCGCGAACTTCTGGTGGACGATGCTGCCCGTGGCGGTGCTGTTTCTGGGTAGCCTGTGGCTGCCCGAGAGCCCGGTGTGGCTGGAGGGGAGGAAGGAGGACAAAGGACTTAAGACAAAAGACAAAGGAGAAGCTTCCACCATCCTTAGACCTATGTCCTCTGTCGTTTGTCCTCCGAGCGCTCAACCCGATTCCCTCCTCCAGCGACGTTACGTGATTCCGTTCCTGCTGGCCTGCCTCGTGCTCACGTTCAACAAGACGACGGGGATGAGCTCGTTCACGAGCTATCTCGTGACGATCCTCCACAGCGCCGGGTTCGAGGGCATCTTCGCCAACTGGGGACAGCTCGCGGTGAAGCTCACGAACATGCTCGTGACGCTTGCGGCCGCCGCGCTCGTGGATCGCAAGGGGCGCACGTGGCTTTTGAAAGTGGGTACGGGCGGCATGACGATCGGCCTTGCGGCCATCGGAAGCGTGTTCCTCGCCATCGAGCGCTTCGGCGTGCAGGCGAACAACTTCACGGGGCTTCTCACGCTCTTCTCGTTCTTCTTCATGCAGGTGTTCTATGCGCTCGGACCGGGGCTCTGCGTGTGGCTCGTGCTTTCCGAGCTGATGCCGCACAGGATCCGCGCGAACGGCATGGCGATCGCGCTCTTCATGAACCAGCTCGTTGCGTGGGGACTCGCCTCCTGGTTCCGTCCGTGGGTGGCCGCATGGGGCTGGTCCTCGATGTTCTTCTTCTTCGCCGTGAACGGCGTCTTGTACTTCGTCACCGTGCTCTTCATCCCCGAAACGAAAGGCAAGTCGCTGGATGAACTGGAGCATTTGTTCGAGGAAAAGTCACAAACGGCGCAACCGCTTGCGAGAAAAACCACAGAGCCAGAAAGTTGAGGTACTACATGTCGTCTGTCCATCGTCGTCCGTCCTGCATCCTTCGTCTTCCGTCCTACGTCCTCTGTCCTCTCATCGTCCTGGGGACCATCTCGGCGTCCGCCTTGCAGATCGTGTTGCCGCCGGCGTGCGGCGAGAAGGCGCATCGGATCGCCGCGCAGGAGTTGGCGCGCTACTGGCAGGAGATCTGCGGCGCGCAGCTGGCGATCGTTCCCGCTGCGACGTCGGGCGAGAAGGCGATCCGCTTCGCCGCGCTGCCGCCGGCGAAGGACGGGTACGACGCGTACCGGATGAAGTCGGACGCGAAGGGGTTGGAACTGGCCGCCGTCAACGGACGCAGCGCGCTCTACGCCGTCTACGATTTCCTCGAGCGACGCGGCGGCTGCCGCTGGTTCTGGGACGGCGACGTGGTGCCGAAGGGCGCCGCGCCCGACATCACGGGGCTCGACGTGGATGAGCATTCCTCTTTTGAGTTCCGCGGCCTCCGCTACTTCGCGCACCGCGGCCTCACGCGCTTCCAGGCGGAGCACTGGGGTCTCGAGGACTGGAAGCGCGAGATCGACTGGTGCGTCAAGCGCCGTCTCAACCTCATTATGCCGCGTATCGGCATGGACGACGCGTTCCAGAAGGCATATCCCGATGTCGTTGATTATCCTGACCCCGCCAAGCCTCTCCCCGAGGCGATGCAGGGCTACGACAACCGCTCGCTCTTCTGGTCACTCCAGTTCCGCGGGCTCCTGCGCAAGTCTGTGTTCGACTACGCCTTCGACCGCGGCGTGATGGTGCCCGAGGACTTCGGCACGATGAGCCACTGGTACTCCCGCACGCCGTACCAGTTCCTCGACACGGTGAAGCCGGACTTCCTGCCGCAGGAGGGCGGGTGCTACGGACACCCCACGGACCGCGTATGGGACGTGCGCGAAGACAAGTGGCTCGACGCCTACTGGAAACTCACAGAGGCGTCCATCTCCGCCTACGGCAAGCCCGATCTTCTCCACACCATCGGCCTCGGCGAACGGATGTGCTACAAGGACCGCGCCGCCAACCTGCGCCTGAAGGTGGACGTCTTGAAGCGCCTGATCGCGAAGGCGAGATCCCACTACCCCGACAGTCGCATCCTCCTCGCGGGCTGGGACTTCTACCTCACCTGGAACCCCGCGGAGGTGTCCCAGCTCGTTTCGCAGCTCGATCCCCAGTCAACCATCGTCTGGGATTACGAGGCGGACGCCACGAGCAGCCATTCGTTTGCCGGCAAGATCGAAGGTGTCAACAACTTCACGCGCTGGAACGTGGTCGGCAAGTTCCCCTACGTCTTCGGCATCTTCCTTGCCTACGAGAAGGCGCTCGACGTCCGCGCCAACTACCCGCTCATCCTCGAACGCCAGCGTGCGATTGCGGGCGACCCGTTCTGCAGGGGATACATCTTCTGGCCGGAGTCCTCGCACACGGACATCCTTCTCCTGCGCTATTTCACCGCCAACGCCTGGCGGGCCGACAAGACGGACGTGGACGCGCTCCTCGCCGAGTTCTGCCGCGACCGCTACGGCAAGCAGGCGGATGCCTTCGCGGCCTGCTGGAAGGACGTGATCCCGCTCTCGCGTCTTCTCGGCTGGGGTGGCGGCGGCATCTCGGACGCGGTGGACGGCTGTCCGAAGCGCAACGACCCTGCCGCCTGGAAGAAGCCGTTCCCCGCTGAACTCGCCTGCACGCCGCGTCTCTTCAAGGCGCTCGCCGCGCTCGACTGGGAAGGGGACTTCGTCCGCCGCGACGCCGTGGACCTCGCCCGCACGGCCGCCGACCGACTCATTTCCGCCGCGCGCATCAAGTTCCTCGCCACCTACCATAGCTGGAAGGGAGGGTCGCAATTTATTGCGACCGCCGACGACGTCAAATCCGCCGCCGACGCCTACGTCGCCCTCGGCCGCGCCTTTGCCGATCTCCTCGCGCTCCACACGGACTACTCGCTCTACGAATCGTATCTGCGGCTCGACGCCGTCGAGAAGATCCGCAACCCCGACTTCGAGCACGTGCTCTACGACAACGCTTCCTGCGGCTACTGCCGTTCGCACCAGTACGAGGTCGCGCAGCATTGGGCCGTGCCCGCGATGACGGATCTCGCGAACATGCTGGCGGAACGCGCGGCGGCGGGCGACAAGTCACCCATTCCGCCGCTCAACCAGGACCGCTACCGCGTTCGGAGCCTCCACCGTCCGCTCGCCGAGATGCGTCCTGCGCTCCCGCGCACGCCGGAGAACTGGCGCCGCGTGCTCGGCGACCTCTCGGACGCGGCGCGTTTCTTCACGACCCGCTGACGTTCAACCGAGGTACGCGCCCTGTTTCTTGAGCGTAGCCACCAGCGTCGCCGCGTCGAGCGCGCGCGGCGCCACGTTGTTCTTCACGCACAGTGCGGCCGCCGTGCCGGCCGCCTGCCCCATCGCCATCACGGGCGGCATCACGCGCACTGCGCCGGCGGCCTCGCTCGTCGCCGAGAGGCAGCGCCCCGCGACGAGCAGGCCGTCCACGGCCTTCGGCACGAGGCAGCGGTACGGCACGCCGTACCAGTTGCCGTTCTTCACGGTCACG
>JAFRNO010000094.1 GCA_017430155.1 Kiritimatiellia bacterium
GTAAGAAAGTAAGAAATTCTTACTTTCTTACCTCAGAATTTTTGAGTCTCTTTAGCCTTACGCGCGCAAGGGGAGTTTTTCGGCGGTTTCGGTATTGCAAATCCGCTCTCTGCAAATGTGCCTTGCAGTTGCAAAAATCTTCTTTTTGCCAAATCCGCTTTTCATTTAGCGGCTTTTCTGCTATACTCTTAATCGTAACTGCACCCGCATCCGCTGTGGGATTGCGTGATAAACCGCAATATGATACAGATCGGTCTTTGCAATCTATTGTCATGGTCGGCGGCGCCTTGCCGCGCGCCGTTTTCAAGGGAGGAACCAGTCTTGCCGAAGTTTTTTATTCGCCGTCCGATTTTCGCCATCGTCATTGCCATCGCGATGGTCATCATCGGCGCGCTGGCGGCCGTGAGCCTGCCGGTCGCACAGTACCCGCGCATTTCGCCGCCGACGGTCAGCGTCGCGACGAGCTATGTGGGCGCGAACGCCAGCGTGGTGAACGAGACGGTGGCGCAGGTCATCGAGCAGCAGGTCAACGGCGTCGACGGCATGGACTATATGTCGTCGAACTCCGACGACACGGGGCGCTACAGCCTGTCTGTGGTCTTCAATCTCGATTCCGACGCCGACATGGACACGGTGAAGACGCAGAATGGCGTTTCCATCGCGAGCCACAGCCTGCCTGCCGAGGTCACGTCTTACGGCGTGACGACGAAAAAAGCGTCGCCGGATATGGCGCTGGCCGGGTCACTCTACTCGCCGAACGGCACCTATACGCGGCAGTTCATGAAAAACTACGCCGATATTTACATCATCGACAAAATCAAGCGCGTGCCCGGCGTCGGCGACGTGAACATTTTCGGGCCGGACTATGCCATGCGCATTTGGCTGAACCCGGACAAGCTGGCGGAGCTGGGCCTCACCGTCGCCGACGTGACCGACGCAATCAAGAACCAAAACGTGCAGGCCCCGGCGGGTACCATCGGTATGCAGCCGGCGCCGAAGGAGCAGGAAAAGCAATACACGGGCCGCGTGGCGGGCCGTCTCGTCACCGACGAGGAATTTGCCAATATCATCGTTCGCTCGGATCCCAACGGCTCCTTCATCCGCATGAAGGACATCGCGCGCATCGAGACGGGCGCGCGTCGTGAGCCGATCTGGGGCTTTACGAACGGCATGAACGGCGTCGGCTTCGGCATCCAGCTCACCAGCGACGCCAACGCTATGGAAACGGTGCGCGGCGTGCAGGAGGTCATCCGCGAGGCGGAAAAGGATTTCCCGCCCGACCTCGAATATCGCGAGATCATCGACAGCACCCGCTACATTCGCGCGTCGATCCACGAGGTCGCCGAGACCTTTATCGAGGCATTGGTTCTCGTTACGTTGATTCTTTATCTCTTCCTGCAAAACTGGCGGGCGACGCTGGTCCCGGCGATTGCCATTCCTGTGTCGTTGATTGCCACCTTCGGCGCTTTCGTCCTTCTCAATTTTTCCATCAACACTTTGACGCTGTTCGCCATGGTGCTGGCCATCGGCCTCGTGGTGGACGACGCGATTGTCGTCATCGAGAACGTGGAACGCAATATGACGGAAAAGGATCTCCCCCCGGCCAAGGCAACGGAGGTTGCCATGGACGAGGTGCAGGGGCCGATCATCGCCACCACCTTCGTCCTGGCGGCGGTCTTCGTGCCCGTGGCTTTCCTCGGCGGCATGATGGGCGTGCTCTACAAGCAGTTCGCGCTGACGATCACGATTTCCGTGACGTTCTCCACCTTCGTGGCATTGACCCTTTCCCCGGCGCTCTGCGGGCTTCTGTTGAAACCCCATGAGACGGGAGCGCAGTCGAGCCTCTTCTCGGGCTTCTTCGCGAAATTCAACGACTGGTTCGAGCGTGTCACGGGCAGCTACGCGGGACAGGTGAGCTGGCTCGTTTCGCGGCTTAGGCTGGGCGTCATCACGCTCCTCGTCATCACCGTGCTGATGGGGCTTCTTTACAAGGTAGTCCCCTCCACCTTCATCCCGCAGGAGGACCAAGGCTTCTATATCGTGTCTGTCTCGCTTCCCGAGGGCACGTCGCTGAACCGCACCGCCGACACCACCCAGCGGCTGGCGGCGAAACTCGGCGAGCTGCCCGGCGTGGACAACGTGATGAACATCACGGGCTTCGACATTCTGTCCAACGGCGCGAAGTCCAACAGCGCGACAATTTTTGTCAGCCTTTCCGAATGGTCGCAGCGCGAGACAGTGGAGACCTCCATCAATACCGAAATCGGCAAGACCTTCGGCCTCGGCCGGAGCGTGACGCCGGAAGCCTTCGTCATCGCGTTCAACCCGCCGTCGCTGCCCGGTCTCGGCAACGTCGGCGGCTTCAATATGCAGCTTCTCGATATGTCCGGCCACACGGATACAGAATTGGACGAAATCACGAAACGCATCGTCGCGGCGGCGAACCAAAGGCCGGAACTGCAAGGCGTTTACTCCACCTACTCCATCAACTCCCCGATTTGCGACTTCACCATTGACCGCGAGAAAGTCATGAACCTCGGCGTAAAACTCTCCGACGTGTTCACGGCGCTCCAAGTCAATTTCGGCGGCTACGAGGTCAACGACTTCAACCGCTTCGGCCGCACCTACAAAGTCGTGGTGCAGTCCGACACCGCCTAC
>JAFRNO010000095.1 GCA_017430155.1 Kiritimatiellia bacterium
CACGCCACCGTTGCTCAGGCAAAGCGAGAAAAGGAAGATGATGATGAAAAACACATTCAGGTTGCTGGCGTTCGCCGGCATTGCGCTCGGTGCGCACATGGCCGCGGCGGACTCGTTCACTGGCTGGCCGGTGGACTGCCGTCCGTCGGACGTGAGCCGCCGCATCACGCACCAGTTCCTCTCCACGTGTCCCGACTACTACTTCCCCACGAACGGCTACCGCGGCAACGGCGGTTACGGGCGCGGCAAGGAGATCCAGTACTCGGTCGTCAGCCTGTGGGTGAACGCGCTCGAGTGCGCGCGCATCCTCGACGACGCGGAGCTGGAAGCGAAGCTGATCGACGCGTTCACGCCCTACTACGGGCCGAAGCGGCACATCCTGCCGAAGTTCAAGCACGTCGACTTCACCATCGTGGGCGCGGTGCCGCTGGAGATCGCCATCCTCACGGGCGAGAAACGTGCGCGCGACCTCGGCCTCGCGTACGCGGACATGCAGTGGGAGGAGCCGAAGCCGGACGATCCCCCGCCGTGGTACAACAAGACGCCCTACGAGACGCGCCTCTCCTGGTGGAAGCAGGGCTACACCGACCAGACGCGCCTCTGGATCGACGACGCCTACATGATCGCCGCCCTCCAGACGCAGGCGTACCGCCTCACGGGCGACCGGAAGTACATCGACCGCACCGCGAAGGAGCTCGTTCTGTACCTCGACAAGCTGCAGCTCCCGAACGGCCTCTTCTACCACACGCCGGACGTGCCGTTCGTGTGGGGACGCGGCGCGGGCTGGATGGCCGCCGCGATGCCGATGACGCTCAAGTACCTCCCCGCCGACAGCGCGTACCGCGCGCGCATTCTCGAAGGCTACCGCAAGATGATGTCCACGCTCCTTGAGAAGCAGCGCGAGGACGGCATGTGGACGCAGCTCGTGGGCGAGGCGGACGCCTGGGCCGAGACCTCCTGCACGGCCATGTTCGCCTACGCGTTCGCCGAGGGCGTGAAGAACGGCTGGCTCGACGCGAAGAAGTACGGTCCGGCCTTCCGCAAGGCGTACCTCGCGCTCGTGGCGCGCATGGACGAGTTCGGCAACCTCTCGAACGTCTGCGAGGGGACGGGCGCGCGGAACGACCGCGCCTACTACCTCGCCCGCCGCCGGGTGAACGGCGACTCCCACGGACAGGCCGCGCTGCTCTGGCTCTGCCGCGCGATCCTCGAAAAGGCGAAGGGGCATACGGTGGAGGCGGCCGGCTCCCAGCTGACGGCGGACGGGTTCCACAAGGCGCGTCCGCAGGACGACGGGCGCATGGCCGAGCCGGAGCTGCTGAACCGCAAGGCGCCGGGATTCCGCGGCATCTGGTACTTCAACCAGCCCTCGCACGACGAGTACGTCTACAAGTATTCGGGCGGACTCGGCACGTACTGCGCGGGACACATCCCGATGGCCGTGTACTCCAAGGAGGCGGACAAGACCTTCTTCACCTTCGGCGGCACGGACGAGCGGAACACCACGCTTTTGCAGTCTGTCTCCTACTTCGACCACAAGACGAAGAAGCTCGCGCGCCCCACGGTCGTCTTCGACAAGCACACGACCGACGCGCACGACAACGCCGTCATCAACATGGACGACAAGGGCTACATCTACCTCTTCTCCTCGAGTCACGGCCGGTCGCGTCCCTCGCGCATCGCCCGCAGCGAGAAGCCGTATGACATCTCGTCGTTCAAGGTGATCTGGAAGGGCAACTTCTCCTACCCGCAGCCGTTCTACTGTCCGGACAAGGGATTTCTCTTCCTGCACGCGTGGTACCTGAAAGGAATGAAGATGTCGGGCCGCTCCAACTGCTTCATGTCGAGCAACGCGGAGGGCACGGAATGGACGGACCGCACCCTCCTTACGTTCTTCAACGACGGCCACTACCAGCGCGCCTGGCAGCTTGGGTCGAAAATCGGCGTCGCCTTCGACCAGCATCCGGCTGGCAAGGGACTCAACTGGCGCACGGACATCTTCTACATGGAAACGTCCGACTTCGGCAAGACCTGGCAGAACGCGGCCGGCGAGACGCTGAAGCTGCCGCTTGCGGCGCGTGACAACCCAGCGCTCGCCCTGCCGTACGCCGACAAGCAGCGTAACGTCTACATCAAGGGCGTGAAGTTCGACTCGAAGGGACGTCCCGTGATCCTCTCCACCATCAGCAAGGGCTACCGCGCGGGGCCGGTCGACGGTCCGCGCGAGTGGAAGCTCGCCAAGTGGACGGGCGAGGCGTGGCGCGAGATCGACACGGGCATCCGCAGCGACAACAACTACGACTTCGCCGAGCTGTACATCGACACGGACGCCGACTGGCGCCTCATCGGCGCGTCCGAGAAGGGCCCCCAGCCGTTCAACCCCGGCGGCGAGATCGCCGCGTGGATCTCGCATGATGCGGGCGAAACGTGGAAACTTGAGAAGCGTCTCACTTCCGGCAGCGAGCGCAACCAGAACTACCCGCGCCAGCCGCTCAACGTCCAGCCCGATTTCTACGCGTTCTGGGCGGACGGCCACGGACGCAAGCCGTCGATCTCGCGTCTCTACTTCTGCGACAAGTCGCTCAACGTCTACCTGATGCCGCTCACGTTCGAGGGCGACTTCGCCGATCCTGTTCCCTACGCCGTCCGGTAGGGGCCGTTTGTGATTGCGTGACCCATGTGAAATCATGTATAATACTTAATCTTTCCGTAAAATGAGGTGTCGAGGATGAAAGTGAAAATAGGAGGCGCATGTGCCCGTTCGGTGTTCGCTATGACGTGCGTAGCGATGTGGGCCGCGCATGCCGACGTGACGGTCACGCAGGCGTTGACGTTGTATAACGGCTGGAACGCCGTGTATCTGGAGGTGTCTCCGTCCGCACCGCTTGCGGAGGTGTTCGCGGACTGGCCCGTGAAGTCGGTCGGTTTCTACGACCCCGCCTCGTTTCTCGCGACGCGCCAGTTCTCGCAGACGTGGGATTCGCTGGGCGTTTCGATGAAGCCGATCGCGATGTGGCACCGCGATTATCCGGAGGCGTCGCGTGTGGAGAGGGTTCCGGCTGGCACGGTGTGCCTCGTGTACAACACGAACGGCACGCGGACCGCGGTGTCGGTGACGGGCGTACCCGCCGCACCCCGCATGACATGGCACGTGACGGACACGAACGAGGTGTACAATTTCGTCGGCTTCTCGCTCCAGGCCGGCGCGTCCATCTTGCCGCGCGACTACCTGAAGGGGTTTGACGGGGAGGTTCTCAATGGCAGCTTCTTCAAGTTTGGCGGAAGCAATCCGGACGCGGCTCCGCAAGTCATGGCGATCTACCAGACGACGAAGGTCTCCGACGGCGACGTGCTGCTTGTTGCGTCGGACAAGCAGAGCAACTGGTCGGGCGCCCTCTATGTGTCGCCGATGACGGGACTCGACTTCGGAAGCGACCAGTCGCTGGCGACGCTCTCCGTGCGCAACGACGGCGAGGAGGCTCGCACGGTGGCGGTGGAGATGCACTCCTCGGCGTCCTACGGAGATGTACTTCTTCCGCTTTCAGCCCTGCATTTCCGCGATGCGGCGGTGGCGCTCACCAACGCGGTGTGGCATAAGCTGGAAGTGGGAGGGTCGCAGCTTGCTGCGACCGTGGCGACTAAACGCCTTGCGGCGGGCGAGACGTGGCGGATCGAGTTCGGCCTTGACCGCGCCGCGTTCGACACGGGCACGCGCGGGCGGAAGTTCGGCGCGCTTTTGCGCGTGACGGACGTGGACGGCGCGTCGAAGATGCGCGTGGACGTGCCGCTTGCGGGCGAGACCTCCGGCGAGTCCGCCACGAGCAGGACGTGGCCGGGCGGGCTGTGGGTGGCGGACGTGGCGTTCAACCGCATCGTCTCGCCCGGTTCGCCGGCGGAGACGGAGACGGGCGGCACGGCGAAGCTGCGCCTTCCGATCCACATTGATGCGTCCGGCAAGGTCCGCCTTCTTCAGCGCGTCGTTTCGGCGGGCGAGGTTGTGGCGGACGGCATGTACGCCTATCGTCTCTACGCGGGGACGGCGACCGTCCCGACAACAGCCAATGTCGCAATGCGCATCAGCGCGGTCTGCCTGCCCACGGAGCTGCCGGTCGTCGAATCGACGGGCGGGACGTTCTCGACGAACGGCGTCACGTTCGCCTTCACCGTGGCGGGAGACGGCGCGACGAGCCTTCTGCGGCATCCGCTCCATCCGCAGCACGACGGGCTCCGGTGGGATTTCAAGACCCCTGCGCCGAGCGGCGACGAATTCTCGAACTACAAGGGCGACGTGAAGCCCGAGACATTCTCTGTGCAGAACGAGATCAACCTGACGTTCAACCTGAACGGTGGCGAGGCGGCGTGGAACCCGGAGCAGACGAAGGGCGGCACGTGTCGCTGGAAGCTCACGAACCTCATGCGTCAGGGGCCGATCACGCTCGTCGGCGACA
>JAFRNO010000012.1 GCA_017430155.1 Kiritimatiellia bacterium
CAATCGCGGCGAATAGCTGTATTTTCATGTCATTCCTTACCTTTAACTTCCTTGTGGTTTCTCTTATTTGCTTTTAGCAAAATCCGTGAGATCATGTAACATTCATCTTACGCAAAATTGTGTAACGCAATTCTGAAGAACACGTCCTGTCCCGCTGGATCAACGGAAGATCACCATCGTACCAGGGCCGCCGAAGACCAGTCCGAGCGTCACGCTGCCCGCGTTGGCGCCCGTGTTCACGCGCGTGGCCCATCCCGCGAGCGGATACCCCCGCCACGGCGAGCCGCCGTCCACCACGAACTTCGCCTTCAGCGTCTCCGCCGTCGCCGCGTCCGCCACCGTGCAGAGCGGTAGCAGAAAGTCCTTGCTCGGCGGCTTCGCCATGCCGTTTCCGTTTTCGATCTTCACCTTCACCGTCCCCTCCGGCACGGAGATGGAGCCGCCGTTCAGGTTCAGCATGCCGTACAGCCCCACGCCCGCCGTCGTGTCGGGCTGCGGACACAGCACCACCGCCGTGTCGTTCGAGAACGTCATCGCCACGCCGTTGAACACGCAGGCGTTCAGCGGCTCCAGCTCGCCGCCCATGACCGTGAACTTGTTCTTGTTCGCGGTCGGCGTCGTCGCGCCGGACGCGCTGAAGAGCGGGGCGAGCGAACCGCCGAGGCGCAGGCGCCCCGGCCCCTCCTTGATCAGCTCGCCGTTGTACGTGATCCGCTCCTTCACCGTGAACGTCACGTTCGAGACGAGGAACCGACCCGTGCCGTTCACGTAGATGCCGCGCGAGGCGTCGTCCAGCGTCATCGTCGCGCGCGGCCACAGCTGCGCGAAGCACTCAAGCTGGAGCGCGTTGTACACGAAGTTCGTGAACGAACCGCCCAAGTTACGCGGATCGTTCAACACGAGCTTCGCGCTATTCGCCATCGAGGGCATCGCAACCTGCCGCGCCGCGTTCGTCGCAGATTGACACCACACCTTCACGCACCCCTGCCAATTCGTGTTCAGGTTGGCGAACTCAACCCAACCGACCTGGTCTGCATGGTTCTGATCCTCGTTGTAGCCATACACATCGATGCGTCCCCTTCCACTGATCTCGGATTCGATGCGGATGTAGCGCCCGATGGACATCTTGACTTCCACCTTCTCGCTTCCGCCCGTAAAGCCGTTGTTGCGCACACGGATGCGCCCCGTGTAACGAAGCGTACCGCTTCCCGCGAACGGGTTAAGGGCGTTCGCGCCGTCGCCGACATCGCCCGTCGCGTAGTCGGTGAGAACGGCGCTTCCGATGAGGCGCAAGTCGTCCACCGCCACAAGCTTTCCGCGTCCCGTCAGGGGCGCGCTGTTACCCCCCATCGTCAGCGCATGCCCGGCAAACGTGTTGCTGCCCATCGGCGTGCGAAGCGCACGGCCGCTGTCCACATAGTAGTCGTTCCCCGCACTTGGCCACAAACCATTTGACCATTTGTTCGTTAACGAGCCTTCTTTGGCGAACGAAACAGCCACCTTGTTTCCGTCGCCGCCAGTAAGGTGGATGCGCGGATACTTGCGGACATAGAGCGTGGAGAGGCCGTCCGCATCCGTCTCGACGTGGAATCCCACATGGTTGAAGGCGTCGTAGATGGCCGGCGGCGTCGTGCCGTTATAGTCGTGGATCGTAAAGTCGGCGGCGTTGAGCGTGACGCCGCGCGGCGCCTTGAGGAGCGGCACGTCGAAGGCGTCCGCGTGCGCGATCGAGACGCCGTGCGCGGCAATGACTTGCACGGGACGGCTCATGGTCAGCGTGTTCGTGACCGTGATCACGGCTGATTTGCCGCTCGTCTTGTCGTAGTTGAGCGCGAGGATAGCCTCGGCGTCGAGAGTGAGGTTGGCGACCGTCATGTCCGACTGCGGCGTGTCCGGCTCGAGAATCGTCCGGCGGCGCATGAGCACCGTGCCGCCGATGTCGCCGGCGGAGATGAGCCGCACGTGGCGCTCCTTCGTCTGCGTCGCGTTGTAGTTGTAGAACTCCCGGCATTCAAGCGTCCCGAAGTAGTTCGTCAGATCCGTGAACCGGTAGGAGGAGATGCCCGTGTCGTTCGACAGGTCGCCATTGCTCGTATGGTCGTACTGCGTCGATAATATCCACCAGGCCGTTGCGGGACCCGACACGGGGCACTGGAAGTCGAGTCCGATCTTGCGCGAGTCGGCGGCGCCGTTTGACGTTCCGAGGTTGTTGTTGATGGTGGAAATGATCTTGTTCGCCTGCGTGGACAGCACCTGAACCTTCCCCTTGATGGAGGCCTGCGTGTTGTTGTACTGCGAGATCATGCCGCGTTCGAGGAAAAGTCCGTCGTTGTGGAATGTCACCGTGATCGGCGTCGGGTTGACCGCGCAGAACGCGAGCGTGGAGTTTTTCCCCAATGACTGCGAGCCGACATGCAGCGACTTGCCGTTCCATTCGCTCGTCGCGAGGCGCGGCGTGCGGCAGGCGCCGTTGAACAACAGGTAGTAGTCCACCTCTGGATCCTGGAAACTGCCGTCGTACACGATGGGCCGCACGTCCTTCGTCAGCGACCAGAACGCCGAGTTCGTGAAGGATGACTGCCCCATCGGATCCGCAACGTAGTTCCCCGCGGCGTTGACCTCGCCGTACCAGTACGACTCGGCGGCGACGGCCGGCCGCACGCCGGCGCACGCCAAGGCGACTGCGACCAGACCACACGCGACGATTCTGTTTGCTTTCATGCCCATACTCCTTTTCTACTTTGCGGATTCCTCAAATGACATTGCAAATGGCTTCGGCGTCAGAGCTCAATGCTGGCCGAGAGCAGGTAGTGGTCGGTCGGATAGCGGTCGGTGCCGGGCCGCTTGTCGTCGTGCGTGACGAAATCGCGCACGCGGATGCCGTCCGAAACGTAGATGTAGTCGCAGCGCCGCCAGTCGATGCCCTGGATC
>JAFRNO010000013.1 GCA_017430155.1 Kiritimatiellia bacterium
CGCGTGGCACTTCGCCGCGAACGCGCGCAGGTAGGACATCACGTCCTCCCCCACGAGCGCGAGCCAGCGCGGGTCCCGCGCGTCCGACGGCGGCTCGCAACCGTGCTTCGCGCGCCAGCGGTCGACCACGGGCTTCACGTACTCCATGCGCGGACTCCACCCGCCGTTGCGATGGAGATCAAGGAACACGACCTGCGGCTTGAGGGCGAGACGCTCGTCGACGAGGCGCAGCTTGTGCGCGCGCACCTCGGGCCACGCGAGCGAGGCGGTGGCGAGACGCGGCCCGCCCCTGCGCGTGCGGCACATGTACTGCGGATGCGCCACGTTCCAGTTGGACTCCGTGTACGCCAGCCAGTGGTTCTCCTCCCACGTCGTGTGGATGCCGTAGACAAGCCCTCTCCGCGCGCACTCGTCGCGCACGATGCCGAAGGCGTCCGGCTCGGGACGCTCCAGGCGCAGATTGCCGTACACGCTGAGGCGCGGGAGCTTTCGCTTGTCGAGCGGGGACTCGCCCACGGGAGACGCCTCCTCCGCGCTCGGATAGCGCATGAGCGAGCCGCCCTTGTCGCGCCACAGCACCGTCGTGGGATGCGTGAGCAGCACGTGCTCAAGCGTCTGCACCGTGCCGGTGGTCGTCTCGATGTCATACACGTGCGCGAAGTCGAGCGAATCGACGAGCGCCACCACGTCAAACGGCGCAGCGGCGGATACGGCGAATCCGCACGCGGCAACGGCACCCAGCAGGAACATCTTTTTCATTGCAGGTTCCTCCAGTCGTTCAGTCCCCCGCCCCGCGGCACGGGCACGTTCGCGGGCCAGCCACGGCCGACCTCCAGCGACAGCAGACGCGACTTCGGCAGAAGTCCGCTGCCAATGGCCATCTGCTGCGGGTGGTCAAGCGCGATCAACCCGTCCCCGAATTCGGCGCAGATCGGCTCCGCAGGGGAGGGTCGCGCGCCTGCGCGACCGCCCTCATCCACGTACAACCACAATCGCCCTTTCGACCGAATCCCCGTGATCTCGTACACGCCGGCCTTCGCGAGCGGTTCGCGCGTGTGCAGACACACGTGATGGCCGTTCGCGTCGCGCGTGCCCACGTGCGGACGCCCGTTCAACGCGAAGTAAAGCTGAAAACCGAGGGGATGCTCGGCGTACCGTCCGAAGGCCATCACCTGGAAACGCGAGGCGTCGCCGTCCCAGTCGACCTTCGCGCGGACGAAGAACGTCTGGTCGTCGCCGAACGCGCACGCCGCGGGCAAAGGCACCTGCGCGGTACGCGTGAAGTTCGTGCCGGCGTAGAGAACCGTCTCCGCCTCCTTCCACGGAGATGCGTCGGCGGGCTTGGCGAGGGGATCGTTCGCCGTCGGACGGTCCGCCGCGCCAAACGGACGAAGGTAGACGGTGCCGTCGCGGTCGTAGACGAGGCCCTTGCCGTCGGGCGCGAAGGACGAGTTCTCGCCGAGGCAGATACGGCGGATGCGGTTCAGCGCGGGGTCGAGCACGTACACGTGCCAGCCCGGATCGTCCCCGCGGCAACCCGTGAACGTGAGGAGCGTGCCGTCGGGACTCCAGTTCGGCGCATACGCCGCCATGTCGGCGGGCGTGAGCGTAACGGGATGCGCCAGGTCGTCCACACGCGCGGCCATGATCCGCCAGGGCAGCGCGAACGTGGTCAGCTCCGCCCACGCGAGAAGCTTTCCGTCCGGCGACACGACCGGCTGCGACACGCCGGTTCCCCAGTTTTCGCTCGGCCAGTAGACGATAGAGCTCGGCGGTCGCGGGGCGACCGCCCTACCTGTCAAATCAGCCTGCGCCAAACAACCGGTCACGTCCGCCTTCGCCAGACAGCTTCCGATGAAGTCCTTTGCGCGAGGATGGCCGGGCGGCGGACGCGACGTGACGAACCAGAGCGTCCGACCGTCGGTGGAGAGACACGGGGAATAGTCGCGCCAGCGTCCGCGCACAAGCACGTCCCGCGACGTGCCATCCTTGCCGCGCAGGCGAATGCCGTATCCTTCTGGAAGATTCCCCTTCCACGTCTCAAATGCGGTGTGCAGCTCGTTGCCGTACGAGTAGAGCAAGTCACCCGCGCGCGTCCAGCACGGGAACGCGGCGCGTCCCGGCCCCTTCTCGGCCCACGTCGTCGCGTCCGTGCGCAAATCGTAGAGACCGAGCCACGTCTCGGCACCTGCGTCGCGCTGGAACGCGAGCGTCGTGCCGTCGGGCGAAATCGCGCCGTTGAAGCCCTTCACGAGCGGCCGCGACACGCCCGTGTCGACGGAGGCGCCCTGCACGGCCATCGCGAGCAACGCAAGAGAGAGGCGCACCATTTTCAGACTCGCTTTACTTTTCGTAGAACCAGTCGATCGGCACCTTCACGAGACGCGACTGCGAGAGTCCCTTGTAGGCGCAGTAGCCGAGCAGCGCCGTGCCGTCGTCGAGCGGCTGGAGCGCGATGTAGCAGAACCAGCCCGTCGGGTCATCCTCAATGTTGCGCACGTGCGTCCACGTGCGGCCCTCGTCGCGCGAAATCGCCGTCGTGAGCGGCGTGCGGCGCCCGTTCGCCCACTTCGGACCCTTCTTCGCCTCGTCGGGACGCTTCGTGTGGTCGTTCCAGATGGCCAGCAGGTCGCCCGTGGGGAGGCGCTTGATCGTGGCGGGAGAGACCGGCGCAACGAGCACGGAGGGCTCGGGCGTGGACCACGACACGCCGCGGTCCGTCGACCGGCACATGTACTGGCATCCCGCGTTCGTGCGGATCCACATGAGGATGGTGCCGTCCTTCAGCTCCACAACGCCCGGCTCCTGCGCGGCCTTGAAATTGCCCTTCGCGTCGTGGACTTCCAGCATGTTCTTGCCGCGCTGCCAGGTCTTGCCGTTGTCGTCGGAGGTATACGTCGTCACGCGGCCGAGGTTGTCGAACTTCGAGCCGTGGAAGCCGTGCTTCGAGACGGCGAAGAGCAGACGTCCGTCCTTCAGCTGGATCACGCGGTCGTTGTTGAGGACGAAGTAGGCGACCTCGTCCGTGATGCAGACTGTCGGCTCGCCCCACGTCTTGCCCTCGTCGAAGGAGCGGCGCAGCACGGGGCGGCAGTCCTCCGTGCTGTTCTTGCGCAGGTAGAAGAGCGCGATCTCGCCGCTCTGGAGACGCAGAAGACTCACGCTCATCACGTTCATGCCACCTTCGTTCTTGACGATGATCTCGTCGTTCGTCGTCCAGGTCTTGCCCTTGTCGGACGAATAGCGCGCGGCGATGTCGGCCGTCGCGTGGTCGGAGCTCGACTTCCCGTAGTAGCGCGAGTAGGCGAAGAGGATGCGCCCGTCCTTGAGCGGCATGAACGCGCCCTCGCTGTTGCGCGGGTTGTTCGGTCCCGGCGGCAGCTCAAGCCCGATGTGGACGCCCGGCGCGGGCACGGCGAGGGCAACCGTTGCGGCAACCGCCGCGCAAAGGCAAAGTGTTTGTTTCATTTCTCATTTCCTCCGTTCCGTTGGCAACCATTCTCGTGGAATGAATGTCAATAGTCTACCACAATCGGACGCAAAAGACGTTCGCAAAAACAAAAATATCAAATCGCAAACTTCCCCGTCATCCAGACCACGTCGTTTCGTCACGATGGGTTCGCCAGGCACGGGGCGTCATGCCCGTCTCGCGCTTGAACTGCGTGGCGAAGTGCTGGGCCGACGGGAAGCCGAGCCGCTGCGCGATATCGGAAACGCGTGCATCCGACGAAGCCAGTCGCTCCTTCGCCGCCGCCATGCGGCACGAGACGAGGAACGCATGCGGCGGGATGCCCGTCTTGCGCTTGAAGAGGAGGTTGAGCTTCGGCGCGGACATCGCGGCACGGCGCGTCATCTCGTCGATCGTCCAGTCGCGTGCGGGCTCGTTGCGCATCTCAGTCATGAGCGCCTCGATCACGTCGTCGTCACGCTCTGGACGGTTCGCGCTCGGCGAGTCGATCAGCAGCATGAGGAGGTGTAGAACCGCCTCGCGCAGGAGGAGGCGCCGCGACGTGCGCTCCTTCTCCGTACCGTAGACCTGCCACAGGTGGCGGAAGGCGCGGCCGACCTCGGCGCCACCCGCAATGCGCACGGGCAGCGCACGCAGGCGCGCAACCAACCAGCGCGTCTCGGCGGGGGAGAGTCCCGCCACCGTCGCACCTGCGCGGGGAATGCGGATCCACAGCCAGTACATCGCCAGGCTCTTCGGGTACTTCCGCAGAAAATGCGGCGTCTCCGGCTGTGCCACGAACACGTCGCCCACCCGGAACGGCACCACCTCGCCCGCGCAGTCGAAGGACAGCTCCTCGCCGCGCCGGCAGAAGAGAATCTCGATCATGCCGGGATGGACATGCGGAACCGTGCCGTCGCCGGGACGGCTGTAGTGCGCATCGCCGAGAACGGGGATGAACGGCAGGCCGTCCTGCGTCAGATCGACGACCGTCACCTCGGAATCAACCGGATACGTCGGCAACGACTCGAACGGGATTTTCGCCTTGTGCAGCATGGTTGGGACAGGTTTACACCGTCAGTTCCCAGCCCTTGCGGTAGGTTGTCGTGAGGAAGGCGTTCGCGGCATCGTCGTTCGTGATGCGCGTGCCGTCCCAGAGGAGCTTCTTCCCTACGCCCGCGCGCGGCGCGACGTTGCCGAGCAGGACGGTCTCCGCGAGCGGTGCGGAATACTCGAAGTTGCAGCCGCAGTTCCGGGCGGGGTTGCGGATCGCGCGGATCCAGTCCGCCTGATGCGTCATCCCCTTCTCGCGCGGGAAGAGCTTCGGCGGGCGGTGCTTGTAGATCTCCTTCGGGCCGAACACGAGTCCGTCGCCGTGCGGCCCGATGCGGATCATCCCCTTCTCGCCGATGAAGAGCGAGCCAAGGCAGCCGAGGTTCTGTCCGTACTTGCGCTCCATCTCCTCCACCATCGGCGGCAGGTGCTGGAACTCGCGCTTGAGGCACACGCCGATCTTGTTGACGTGCTTGTTGTCATAGGGGATGCCCGGCTTCGTGCCGTCGTACCAGTGGAGCGTGACGGGGTCCATGCCGGGACGCGCGGGGTACTTCCACTCCACTTCGGTGGACCACGTCCAGCTGCCCGCGCAGCCCCACTCCGCGCGCTTCGCCTCGACGCTCTCGGGATGGACCGTGTCGAGCGCGAGCGCCCAGAACACGGGGTCGATGATGTGCGTGCCCATGTTGCCGATCGATCCGTTGCCGTAGCCGATCCAGTCATGCCAGTCGTGCGGGTGCATCCCGTTGTGGTGCGCGTCGGGCGCGTAGTAGTCGCACACGGGCGCGGGGCCGCACCAGGCGTCCCAGTCCATGCCCGCGGGCGGCGTCGCCTTGGGCGGACGCGCCAGCATCGCGTTGAGGCGGTCGTCGAAGCTCCACACCTCGCGCACCTGCCCAATCGCGCCGGCGCGGATGTACTCCACGAGACGGCGCATGCCCTCCTCGGAGTGCCCGTGGTTGCCCACCTGGCCGATCACGCCGTACTTCCGCGCGGCGGCGCGCATGAGCTTCACCTCCGCCACGGTGAGCGCCATCGGCTTCTCCACGTACACGTGCAGGCCCTTCCGCATCGCGAGGAGCGCGGCCGAGGCGTGGTGGTGGTTGGGCGTCGCGATCGCCACGGCGTCAAGCGCCCCCCCCAGCTTATCCAGCATCTCGCGGTAGTCGTAGAACGCGGCGATCTTCGAGACGTCCGTCGCGGGCTGGTGCGCCTTCACGACCGCGCGGATCTTGCCCCAGCGCGACGGGTCGGGCTCGGCCATGCACACGATCTCGCAGTCGTCGCAGAAGCCGTTGAGGATGCCGTAGCGCGTGGAGAGTCCCATGCGTCCGCCGCAGCCGATGAGGCCGAGCCGAATCTTGCGGTCCATCACCGCCTTCGCGGCCGGACCGCCGATGGAGAAGAGCGGAAGCGCAGCCGCGCCCGCCGAGAGCTTGAGAAACGATCTTCTGTGCATGTTTTCCATGCGCACAGTCTAGCATTTCTCCGCCCCCCGAATCAAGCCCGAAATGGCCTTCGGTTCACTTGTGGAGGGAGTTCAGGAGCTGGGTCTGGCCCTTGATCAGGTCGTCGGCCACCGTTTCGCCGAACGGAGAGGTCGCCGCTTCGTAGCCGCCCTCCTTGAACGAGTCGGAGAACGGGAAGTAGCCGCGGCTTCCGTTGGTGAGGCAGGAGAGGATCGTGAGCGTGAACGGCGAGCCCTTTTTCACTGCCTTGCCGATGTCGTTGAACGGCTCGCCTGGGAACCCGCCGAAGGCGAGGGACTTGCCGACGGAGATGGCGTAGATGGGCAGGTCGTGATAGTCGGCATGGTTCGCCATGTTGCAGATGCGCGCGGCGCGAGCCAC
>JAFRNO010000096.1 GCA_017430155.1 Kiritimatiellia bacterium
TCCCCACGGCCACATGGACGCCGGGTCGTTCGTGTTGGACACGAAGGGTGTGCGCTGGGCGGTCGACCTTGGCGCCGAGGGCTATTACGGCGTCGAAAAGCGCGGCATGAACCTCTGGAGCTCCGCGCAGGACTCCGACCGCTGGAAGATCTTCCGTCTCAGCACCTGGGGGCACAACGTGCTCATGCTCGACGGCTGCCAGCAGAACGTGAAGGGGAACGCCAAGTTCGTGCACGTCCGCACGGAGCCGCCCAGCGAAGTGGCGATCGACCTTTCGTCGATCTACACGAACGCGACCGAGGTGCTGCGCGGCGGAAAGATGTCCGCCGACGGCAAGCGCTACGTGCTGAACGACATCGTGCGCGGGTTCCGTCCGGGCGGCGAGGTGCGCTGGAGCATGCTGACGCACGCGGAGACGCAGGTGGACGGCACGGCGGTTGTTCTGAAACAGGGCGGTCAGACGATGCGTCTCGCCCAGACGGGACGCGATACGGGGGCATGGTCCGTGGCACCGGCCAAGGGTCCGAACGAGTGGGATTCGCCGAACAGGGGCTGCTTGCAGCTCACGTTCAAAGTCAAGGCCGACGCGTCGGGCGAGGCTCGGCTGGGAGTGACGTTCACGCGCGAGTGACGGATGAAGATTCTCGCCATCTCCGACTTGCATACGACCGGCCTGAAGGGGCTGGACCGGTATGTGCGCGACTGCGCGCTCGTGCTGGTCGCGGGCGACTTCACCGAGCATGGGCGCACGCGTGGCGTGGAACAGTCGGTGCGATGGGTGCTCGACGTGTTCTGTCCTTGGTGCGCCTCATTCCCCGACGTGCGTTTCTGCGTGGTGCCGGGCGAGCAGGATCTCTTTGCCGAGCGGCGCGCGGACGAGATCCGCTGGCCGAACAACGTCATCTACCTCGATCCATTGGCGACGGATCCCGCCGCGCGGACGTGCGAGGCGGCGGGGTTGAAGATCTACGGAGTCGCCCGGACACCGTACCAGAAGGGGGGCGTGTTCGCGGGGTCGCCTGAGGCGCTGGTGCGTGCGTTTGCGGAGATCCCCGAGGGACTGGACGTCCTCGTTTCCCACGCGCCGCCGCTCGTCGACGGCTACAACCTTGACGCGGACGGACGCCGCCGGCGCCATCGCGGCAGTCCGGAACTGATGGAGGCCATCCGGCGGGCGCGTCCGCGCCTCGTCGTGTGCGGACACGTCCACGGCGGCGACCACCGCCGCGCCGTGCTGGAGAACGGCACGGTCGTGGTGAACGTCTCGCGCGTGCTGGACGACCGGGGCCTGGTGACGACGCGTCCGCGCGTGATTGAAGTTGAACAGGTGGACGGGGCGAACGTGTTCCGTCTGGAGGAGGACGAGGGGCCTGTCCCCGTGTCCGAGCCCGCCGCGTCGGTCGGCGCGGTGAAGCAGATCGAGCGCGCCGAGAAGATCCTGTTCAAGGCGGTGCGCAGCATCAACAAGCACGTGGAGAAGGGCGACTATGCGCCCAACCTCCACTACATCGACCAGCTCGACGACGTCCGGGCGACGCTCACGCCGTTCGCGGCGGAGCATCCGCTCGTGGGCGTGTACCTCGCGCGGCTGGACGAAGTCGCCGCGTCGCGCGCGCAGGGCTGGCGCGTCCGCGTGGGCGATGTACCGAGATTTGAGGAGAAAACATGAGCGCACGCCGGAAACGTCATTTCGAACAGGAGCTGTTCGAGTTCGCGCAGGAGGACGGCGAACGCCGCAAGGGCGTCGACGAGCTCCTGGCGGTCGTGGACGAATACAAGCATCCGTCTCAATTCCTGAAGTTGCTCGCGCGCATCGCCCACTTCCGCGACTATTCGCCGCACAACGCGCTGCTGATCGCCCTGCAGCGCCCCTCCGCCCGCTACGTACTCACGCCGCGGAAATGGCAGGCGCTCGGCCGGTTCGTGAAGCGCGGGGCGTGTCCGATCATCGCGTTGCGTCCGTTCTCGCCGGTCATGTATCTCTACGACATATCGGATACGAAGGTGCTCCCCGGGCGCGCGGACGGGTTCGAGGCGGCGTGGGTGGAGCAGTCCGCGTCTGATCCGGAGGCGGACGTGCCGCCCGAGACGCTGCGGACGCTCATGGACAACCTGCCACTTTGGGGCATTTCGCACGACACGTTCCCGACTGGTCCGAGTCTGTCCGTCGAACTGCGCGTCGCGGGCGAGGGCGATGAGGCCATCTTGCTTCCCTTGGACGGGGACACGGTGCCCTGCCGTCCTGCGTACGTGCTGCACACGCGTGAGGGCGCGCCGGACACGGTCGTGTTCACCGCGATCGTGCAGGCACTGGCGCGGATTTTCTGCCATCATCTCCGTTGCGGCTATGAGCGAGGATGGGAGAACAGCCGCCGCGTGAGTCCCGAGGTGGAGCAGTTCGAGCTCCAGACGGTGTCCGGATTGGTTTGCCGCCGCCTGCAGGTGGCGAGTCCGTCCTATTCGTTCTGGGCCGACTGCGTCTTTGAACGGCGCGAGATTCCGCCGATCAGCCTCGATACCGTGTGCGACGCCGTGACGGAGATCGAGCGGATGCTGGAGCCCAGCACGATCCAACAAGGCTACTACTTACGGCATACTCCATCCTTGGCTACACGCACTTGACAAGTAGTGCCAGGTCAGTTTTTTATCAGGGTGGTCAATATCTGAACATATCGGTCGTTCGGCCGACATGGGCAATCTTGATAGGATTTCGGTAAATCGTGTCAAGAATGCGACTTTTGCCTTTGGCACGGACTCTGCTTATTAGAGCCGCCTAAAAAGGAAAAGGAGTTTGAAAATGATTGATGAAGCAATGAAGAAGCTGGCGCTTGACGAGTTCGGCACGCTTGAGGGCGTAGAGATCCAGTATTGGGTAAATCCGCAGACAGGCTGTATACAATACTGCTTGTGGAGAAAATAGTTTTGGAGAGGAGGCAAGACATCTGGTGATTTTCCCCTCGCGTGCGCGCGCGCGTTATGGTATAATATGCGCGCACACGCAAAAGGAAAA
>JAFRNO010000097.1 GCA_017430155.1 Kiritimatiellia bacterium
CCTTCTCGATCTCCGCCATCTGCGCGGGGTCGTTGCGGTCCATCCAGTAGACGAACGCGATGGCGTTCGGGTTCATGCGTTCGAAGAGCGGCTCGAGGCGCTTCGTCGCGTACGCCTTCAGCTCCGCGTCGTCAAGCTCCCACGCAAGGCGCACGAGTCCCTCGAACCAGTACGCGCCGCCCTCGGTGCACCACGCGCCCTTGTTGGGGTCGCTCCAGTCGAGGTACTTGCCGCGCGGGTGGAAGTCGCGGTTCCACGCGCGCGGGAACGCCTGGTCGATCTCGTCCATGCGCGAGATGTAGCCGTTGCGGGCCGTCACGCACCAGTCGCGCAGCCAGCCCTGCGGCTTCACCTCTCCGGGACGCAGCATCTCCATCTTCGCCAGATTCTTGAACGCATGTGCGCGCGTCGGCGCGGCCAGCGCGTTGCAAGACGTCGCCGCAAGGACCGCGGCGGAAACGGACAACATCATATTTCTCATGTCTGGTTTCTCCAATTCAAGGTGAGACGATTACCGCACGTCGAGATAGCCGCACGACCATGCCGCAAGCCGCGGCAACCGCACGCGGACGGACGATCCGTCGCGCACGACGGGAATCTCCGCGGGCGCATGTTCGGGCTCATGCCACATGGCCTTCGTGACGCGCTCGTCCACGCCGCGCAGAAAAACATCGACGGGATCCTGGCGGTCGATGGAGGCGTTCACCAGCGCCAGCGTCGCGAGCGATCCGTCGTCCCTTACGCGCGGAACGACGAACGCCATCACGGGAAATCCAAAACGGACGGGAAGTCGTCCGCCGCTCGCACGGTCGCAGCGCGCATAGTATTCGGAGAGTCCGACGGAAGACGCAATCTGCATGACGCGCGTCTGGTACTGGGGCGACGCCTTGTTGACCGTGCCGGACCCGGACATGCGGATCGGAATCGACGCGACGTCGGGCAGCGTTCCCAGCGAACGCCCGCCGGCGCCGACGATCGGCACGCCGCGGCAGGCCACAAGCGCCGCGGGAATGTCGTTCGGCACGGAGAACCCGCAGGGTTTCGTTCCGACGTTGGCGTCGCGGTAGCCCTTGAGGAACGAATGGGCCGCTTGGAGACGCGGGAACAGCCGGTCGGCGTAGAAGTCCGTCGACTCGTCCGTCCGCGCGTCGGCCGCAAACATGCTGACGAAGTCCATGCCAAGCGCCAGGTTCTCGAAGGCCTCCAGGATGATTCCCTGCGGGGTCCGGCACGCGAACGTGCGGGGGCAGGTTTCGATTTCCGGACAGCAGGCGCCCACCCATGGCTTCCCCCGCACGCCCAGCAGCATGTGCTGAAGCCGGTAGGCCTTGCCAAGCTGGAGATGCGGATCCGTGTCCCAATACGCTCCGGCACCCGGACGAAGGCGCACCGGCAGGCCGCAGCCGTCAAACAGGCCCTTGGGGATGGCCGGACGCAACTCACCGCCGTACTGGTAGCCCATCACCGTCTCGGGCGATACCCGGTGGACCGCGGCGGCGATGGCCCGCGTCACTTCGGCGAACCCTGCGCACGAATAGTCGTCCCAGCGCCTGCGGACGGACTCGTCGGCGCGGATTTGCCGGGCCAGTTCGTCCCGTTCCCACCGCCGGCCCTCCGCCGCCGAGAATCCGGCGAGGCACCGGTCGCAGAAACATCCGGGCAGGTTGTTCCTGGGGTTGCGAAGCGGTGCGCGGTTGCGATAGGACATATCGTCGTCAACCCACACGGAACCCGGCTTCCAGGCCGCATGGAGCTCCGCGACGCGCGTGAAGTAGGCGATCAGCTTCGGGGCCCTCGGACACGACAGCCGCCGCGCGGCGAGTCCCTCTGCGGAGACCATCGTCCCCCAGTCCTGCCCCGAGCAGTCGCCGGTTTCGAGGATGTCGTCGGTATGGCCGATGACGGTCTGTATCTCGATGGACGGCACAATGCCCATCCGCCGCAGGTCCGCCGCTGCTTCGGCACATTGACGCGCATGCTCTTCATGCCAGCTGAGAGGCGGAAAGCTCACCCCGGTCGAGAACCAGATCTCGTCGAAGGCGCCGGCGTTCTTCTCCAGCGCCTTGCGCATCGCGGGCCACTTGTCCGGATTCGTGTACCGGTAGCCGAACCTGAGGGCGGCGAACGGCGCGCCGGACGCCGGTTGCGCCAAGGCCATTGGAATCGACGGTCCCAGGCAGAAGGCGAGCAGGCCGGCCGCCATGCGGGAAAAGATAATCTGTCTCATGCGTGAAAGTATACCAAGTCTCTTCCGCGCATTGCAACCCAATACCAATGCCCAATTGGGAATTGGCAACATTTTCACTGTCTTGAACGCGTCGGCGGGATGTGGTATCATATCGGCGTTTTTTGGAGGGGGCATTTGCTCCGCAAGCCGATTGGATTCAATCCATGACCATTTTCAAGATACAACCCAATAAGGAGAACGGCAAGATGAAGATGCGATTCTTTCCTGCTGAGGCGTCGTCCGTTCCACATGTTGTTGCCTTCGCTGGGATGTCGCTGGCCTGTTTGGCGGGGCCGGTGGACTTGGCGTCCATCTACGCCCCCGAGGTGGTGGCGGTGCAGCCGACGTACGCCGTGCACGACCTGTGCCGGACCGCGGACGGCGAGATCCGCCACTACGGCTGGCAGATGGTGAAGGGGAAGAAGCAACGCGTCTACGTCGCCTCGCGCGACGAGGGCCTGAGCTGGAAGACCTTCCTCGCGGCGCCG
>JAFRNO010000098.1 GCA_017430155.1 Kiritimatiellia bacterium
CGAAGGTCCTGTTCTCGTACTCGCCCGTGGGGTCGGGGCATGACAGCGCGTATTCCGGCGGCACGCCCCAGCCATGTTCCTACACGCGCATGCCCGCAGAGGTGACGAACGTGTACAGCATCTACGAGGCGCCGCTCGCGGGCGGCCCGGCGCGTCGGCTCACCTCGGACGGCTTCGACGACCTCTTCCCCATCTACCTGCCGGGCGGGGACATCGTCTTCTCCTCCGCGCGGCGCGGCGGCTACCACCGGTGCGGAGGAGGTCCGTGCCCCGTGTTCACGCTCGCGCGCATGGGGCCGAACGGCGAGAATCCGCATTCCATCTCCTTCCACGAGACGCACGAATGGACGCCCGCGCTCCTGCCGGACGGACGCCTCCTCTACACGCGCTGGGACTACGTGGACCGCAACGCCGTCCTCTACCAGCAGCTCTGGACGGCACGTCCCGACGGCGGCGGCGTGCGCATCTACTACGGCAACAACACGTGGAACCCGTGCGGCACGTGGGAGGCGCGTCCCGTGCCGAACTCCACGAAGGTGATGGCGATCGCCGGACCGCACCACGGGATGTCCGCCGGCAGCGTCGTGCTCGTCGACACGCTCAAGGGCATTGACGGCGAACCGCCGATCAGGCGCCTCACGCCCGAGGTGCGTTTCCCGGAGTCGGAGGAGCCGCTTGCGCACGCGCCAAGGCAGTTGAAGGACATCGCGTTCGACTACGTGCCGCAGAAGTACTGGAGAGGCGGCATCCCCGACCCGAACCGGAACCTGGTTCCGACCGTCCAGGAAAAGCGCTGGCCGGGACATTCGTTCAAGTCGCCGTGGCCGCTTTCCGAGACGACGTTCCTCGCATCCTATTCCTACGACCGTCTCATGGGCGAGCCCGGCGGCAACACGCCGAACCAGTACGGCATCTACCTGTGCGACGCGGACGGCGGGCGCGAGCTCATCTACCGCGATCCCCGCATCTCGTCGCTCTGGGCGCGTCCCGTCGAGCCGCGCGCGCTGCCGCCGCTCGCGCACTCGTCCATCGATGGCGCGCTCGCGAAACGCGGCGCGGGCACGTTCGCGCTCGGCAATGTGACGGAGGCGTGGCCGACCGCCTTCCCCACGAACCGTCCGATCACCGCGCTGCGCATCTTCCACATCATCAACAAGACGACGCCGCACATCGACAAGCCGAAGGTCGGCGCGGGGCTCGGCTCGGTGGGACGCGAGGTGCTGGGCACGGTGCCCGTGGAGGCGGACGGCAGCGCGTACTTCGAGGTGCCGGCGCGGATGCCCGTCTACTTCCAGGCGCTCGACAGGGAGGGTCACGCGGTGCAGACGATGCGGTCGCTCGTGTACCTCCAGCCCGGCGAACGCGAGAGCTGCCTCGGCTGCCACGAGGACCGGCGCAAGAGCGCGTCCGTGCCCGCGCAGGCGCGCGCGCTCCAGCGTCCGCCCTCGCGGATCGCGCCCGAGGTGTCCGGTTCGCGTCCGTTCAACTTCCTCAAGCTCGTGCAGCCCGTGCTGGACGCGAAGTGCGTGAAGTGCCACGACGGCACGCGGCCGAAGTGCCCGTCGCTGAAGGGCGAGCCCGAGGGGTGGGCGTGCAAGTCGTTCAACGCGCTCGTGAAGCACGTCGCCTACTCGTCGTGGGGAGCGCCCCACAACAACTACGAACCGCTCACCGAACCGCTTCGGTTCGGCGCGCTGGGGAGCCCGCTTCTCAAGCGGATCGAGTCGGGCCACGGCGGCGTGAAGCTCACCGAAGACGAGCTGCACCGCCTCATCCTCTGGATGGATTCCAACGGCGCCTGCTGGGGCACCTTCGACAAGGCCAAGCAACGGGATTTGTGATTCGTGATTCGTGATTAATAAAAGAGTCAGTCGCAAAACCCCTTGGAGAACTTTTCTATGAACCACGGAATACACAGAATACACAGAAATACGCATGTAGTTGGGAGCTATGATTCCATGTGTTCCGTGTATTCAGTGGTTTTGAAATTACCTCAAAAGAAAAGGATAACAAATGAAGACGATGATTATCGGTAGTATTTTGATTAGCGTGGCGGCGGTGGCGGCACCGTGGACGAAGGGGCCGGCGGCAAATCGCCCGACGCTCTTCAAGACGTTCGGCGACATCGTCAACACGCCGGAGGGGCTGGCCCTCGACAAGGACGGCAACCTGTTCCTCTCGGCGATCAACGGCGTCGATCCGTCCTACTCCGGCCACATCTGGAAACGCGACGCGCAGACTGGCAAGTGGGGCGTTTTCGCCGTCACGCGTACGAACACGAAGAGCGGCAAGTCGTTCCCGCAGGGAATCGTCTTCGGCGACGACGGCAACCTCTACTACGCGGAAAACCAGTATTTCGCCGACCGCAACTACGCCTCCACCGTGCGGCGCATCGTGATCAAGGACGGCGAGCCCCTCCGGTGCGAGATCGTCGTGGAGAACGCGCTTCTCCCGAACGGACTCCGCTGGCGCGACGGCGCGCTCTGGTTCTCGGAGTCGTTCGCGCACCACGGCGGCAAGTTCGGCGGTGGCATCTACCGCATTCCGGCGAAGGACCTGCGCGCCGACAAGCCCGCGCGGCTTCTTGACAAGGACCAGATGGAGCGGGATACCTACTGCATCGCGTGGGTGCCGACCGAGCTGCGCAGCCGCAACGGCATCGACCCGCTCGACAGGAAGGTGCACATCTACACGGCGGGTCCCGACGGCATCGACTTCGACGCGGACGGCAACCTCTACACGGGCTCGTTCGGCGACGGGCGCTTCTGGCGCATCCGGAACCTGGGCGGCGGGAAATACGCTCCGCCCGAACTGCTCGACGATACCACCGTCGCCTGCTGCGACGGCATCTGCTACGACGCGAAGCGGAACCGCATCATCCTCACGGCCGCCGCGCAGAATGCGCTCTATGCCTGGAACATCGCGGCTGGCAAGATGGAGCTCGTGTGGGCGAACGGCGACACGGACGGCGCGGACGGCCTTTTCGACCAGCCGAGTGAAGTCCTCTTCCTGCCCGACGGACGGCTCGTCGTCGTGAACATCGACGCGCCGTCACCCGGCATGATCAACTCCGGCGCGGACAAGGTCCACACCCTCAGCGTCATACGTCTGCCCTAGCGGGATCTTGCGTTCAGGCGCTGCGGCATTCCCGGCGCAAGACGGCGGCGGTGTAGGCAAGCGCGTCCTTGCTGAATCCAGAACAGATGTACACGTCGTCCGCCGCGCCTTCGCCTGAAAGGCGCAGCCGGCGAAAAACGGAGGTGCCGTGCCTGCCGCGGTGGACGCTCTCGATCTCTTCGACTTTCGTCCTGTAGCCGTACGCGAAGCGTTTGGTCCGGCCGATGAACCCCACGCCTGTGAAATACGTGCCGCGTCCGTGCGAGAGCGTCAGCACGCGCTTGCCGAAGAGCATGAAGAGACAGGCGGAGAGGAGGACCGCAGTGCCGATCAGGAAGGGTATGCCGAAGAGCGACCGCTGGAGGTCGAACGAGTGCTGCATGAACTGGGTCCCGTAGATTCCCGACAACGAGCCGCCCGACCAGATGCAGGTGAAGGGGATGAAGAACAGGGCCAGCGGGCTGATCCGCTTGAAGCGGATGGTCGTCACCGGCCAGATGTCGTCGTAGTCCGTCTTGACCGCAAGGTGCGTCGGCGGCGGCGCGGAAAGCAGCGCGGTGTCGTTGCGTCCGTCGTCTTCCACGGCTACAAGGTCCTCGACCCTGATCACTTCGCCGCATTTCGGGCATCGATAGGTTTTCATGGATGTTCTTCCTCGGCGGGAATTATAGCACATTTTTATGTGGTATAATACGCGCATGGCAACAAGGACAGTATTCGGCATTATTCTGGCCTGCGCGGGGACGGGCGGGCGCGTGGTCGTGCCGCCGGGAACGTAGCTGATCGGCTCGATCTTCCTCCACGATGCACAGCCCCCCTCCGTGGACGCGGATTCGCGGATGTCAGACCGCGCACTTTGATGCCTGGTAGGGCCCGCTCGCCGAGGCGACCGCGATCCCGGCCCGCTCGGCGAGCGGGCCCTACCAGGATTTGAGGCCGAGGCGGGCTTTGGTGACGTGATCGGTCACGAAGGCGTTGGGGGCGGCGTCGCGGTAGGCTTGTGCCTTCTCCTCGTTCTGCACGAACCAGAGCGAGACCCAGAGTCCGTTCTGCTTGAGGTAGGCGACGTCCTCGGGACGGGTCTGGCCGGAGATGACCGGCATGTTGACGCAGAAGAGGTTCAGCTCGTCGCGGTAGCGCAGGACGGCGTCCAGCACGGCGCGGCGGTCGACGAAAGTCTGTTTCGGGGCTGCGGTACACGTCCATGTGCCGTTGGTGAGGGCCGTGACGCTGATGTGGCCCACGCGCCGGATCTCGGGATGGTGGTCGCGGAAATACTTGAGCGCCGGTTTCGTGAACGTGGCGACCATGAGGCGGCTTTCGTCGATGCCGACCTTCTTGATCTCGGCGAGAACCTGTTCCGCCATCTCAGGCTTGAAATGCTTGAAGTCGAGCCAGAACTCGGGCGCGGTCTTGACAATCGCGCGCGCCTCGGGGAGGCGCACGATTCGCTCGTTGCCGGGCTTGCCGTGGTAGAGGAAGCGTCCCTTTTCATAGATCTCCGCGTGGGTGAGGGCGGAGATGTTGGTGGGCCAGCCCATCACGCGCTTGAGGTCCGAGTCGTGTCCCATGACGATCTGCTTGTCCTTCGTGTACTGGAGGTCGAGCTTCACGATGTTGCATTTCGTGGCGATCGCGTTCGCGTAGGCGGGACGCGAGGCGGGCGGCATCGTGAGGTCGCCCGCGCCGGCGTGCGCCACCATCTTGACGCCGACGGGGACGGCGACCGTGAACGTGCCGTGCTGGGGCGCGCCGAGGAGGTACCAGCGCACGGTGAGGACGCCGGGCGCGGTCCACGCGCCCGAGGCCGCGACGTCGCGCGAGCCGACGAGGGCGAAGAGCGATTCCACGTTGCTCTGCGAGAAGGTGTGGGACGTGACGGCCCAGGTGCCGTCACCAATGGCGAGGCGGACGCCGTCGGGGCGCACAAGTTCCCAGCCCTGCGCCGTCTTCTCCAAAGCGCCGCTTTTGAAGTTGAACGGGTTCTTCGAGACGCATGCGTCCTTCGCCGGCAGGGGAGACGGCGCGGCCGCGCCTTTCTGCACCGGCAGCATGAGCGCTGCGCAGCGCGCGGAGAGCGCCTTCTGGGCGGCGGGATCCTCGGGAAGGGGTTTCGGGCCGAACGCGGGCAGGAGGTGGTCCCACACGAGGTTGATCTCCTGCTGCATGTCGCGGAGGCCGGCGTGGATGGAGACGACGGCGTCCTGCTCGGGCATGACGATCGTGTACTGGCCCGCCGCGCCGTCCGCGCGGAAGGCGTTGTGGCGGCAGCGCCAGAACTGGAAGCCGTAGCCCTGGTGCCAGTCGCTGCCGTCCTCCCCGGTGACGGCAATCGCGCCGGACCACGTCTGGCGCGCGGTGGCGAGCGTCACCCACTCGCGCGAGAGGAGGCGCTTGCCTTCCCACATGCCCTGGTCGAGGTAGAGCTGGCCGAAGCGGGCGAGGTCGCGGGTCGTCATGTTCATGCCCCAGCCGCCGCACGCGACGCCTGTGGGCGAGACGGTGGACCAGGGACTTGTCATGCCGATGGGGTCGAAGAGGCGCGTCTTGAGGAAGTCCATCAGCTTCATGCCCGTCACGCGCTCGGCGATGGCCGCGAGCATGTGGGTGGCGCAGGAGTCGTACTTGAACACGGTGCCCGGCTCCCTGTCGACGTTGTTGGCGAGGAAGATGCGCACCCAGTCGCCGTCCGGATTCTTCTTCTGCGGGTCGGAGACGCTCGCGCCCACGTTCATCGTGAGGAGGTCGCGCACGCGCAGAGCCTTCAGGTTGTCGGACGGGTTGGCCGGCGCCTTGTCGGGGAAGAAGGAGAGGACGCGCGCGTCGAGGTCGAGCTTGCCGTCGTCCACGAGGAAGCCGATCGCCGTCGAGGTGAAGCTCTTCGAGTGGGAGTAGAGCATGTGCGGACGGTTCAGCGTGTCGTAGGGCGCCCACGTGCCTTCCGCGATCACCTTGCCGTGGCGGACGATCACGAAGCCGTGGAGGGAGTGGTGCGGGCCGATCTCGCGTTCGCAGGCGTCGATCCAGCGGACGATGGCGGCGGATGGCACGCCCTGCGATTCGGGCGTGGCCTTGTCCATGAGGGTGGCGGATGCACCCGCGGCGGCGAGCGCAAGGGCGAGGGAGAGGAGCGTTTTCATTTGTTTGTTGATCGTTCGGGTGGTTGAGAAAAGGTGCCGCGTCAGCGGAAGATGATCGTGGTGCTGGCGATGTACTCCAGCACGAGCGTCTTGCCGTCCCCGTCGAGGCGGACGATCCAGTCCTTGCTGTCGCGCGTGAGCTTCGACTCGTTCCAGTTTAGCGTCGCGGCCGTGAGGACGGGGAAGGATTTCCGGCCGTTGCGGGCGATCTGGGCCGCGTTCGTGAGCGTGACGGTTGCGCCCGGCGCGAACGTGACGGGCACGGACGAGACGAGCTGCTTGCCGGCCGCGAGGTCCGCGCCGTCGATCGTGAACGAGTTCGTGATCGTGAGCGCGGCGGCGGACGTGGCGTCCGTGCACGTGTTCGTCACGACGGGCCAGCCCATGATCTCGTTCGCCGCGTAGGCGTTGCCGTTCAGGTCGAGCGTCGTGCCCGGATCGAACGCCAGCGTGCCGAACGCGGGCAGGCGTTCGGTGGCATTCGTGTAGCGCGTGAAGAGCGCGCCGTCGCCGTTGTCCGTGGCAAGGACGAAGTTGTCCGTCGTTGAGACGTCGCCGCGTC
>JAFRNO010000099.1 GCA_017430155.1 Kiritimatiellia bacterium
CCGAGTTCCTTCAGCAGAAGCGGGAACTCGTCGGGAGCGATGTGCAGAGCAGAGCAGAGCACGGGAACGCGCCGCGCAACGAGATCGTCGAAATGCTTCTCGAGCGCCAGCCGGATTTCATCCTCCCAAGGCGAATCGTCAAGTTTCTCCATCTGCGCCAACCAGCACTCCCTCAGGTCGCGCGCGCCGCATCCGAGCGGGTCAAACGCGCGGATCTGCGCAAGCACGCGGTCGATTTTCGGCATGTCCGCCTTCGTCACCATGACGATGTCAGGGATTGACCCGCGGAAATAGCCGTCGTCATCGATGTTTTCAATGAGAATGCCGGCGAGTTCGCGGTCCTCTTGCGGAATGTCAGACAATCCGACCTGCGACATGAGGTACTGCTGGAGCGTTTCCGATTTCACCATCGAGTCGAAAAGATGGTCGCGTCGGGACTGCGCCTCCTCGTCGCCTGACGAGCTTTCCATGTTTCCGAGGAAATAGTCGCGGTAGCCGTCGTCGGCCGCCTCCGTTCCCATCACCTTCGCCATGTCGTCGCTGGAGCCGAAGTCAAGCGGTTTTTCGGTCACTTCGCCGTAAGCATGTGCCTCGGGAAGCTCGGCGGACATCTGGCGCTCGTTTCGACTCGTCACTTCCTCGATGACGGGATTCGTCTCCATCGCATGCTGGAGCTCGGCCCGGAGTTCCAGCGACGTCATCTGAAGCATCTTCAGACCCTGGCGCATCTGCGGCGCCAACGTCTGCTGCTGCTTCAGCGACTGCTCAAGACTGAAACCTGTACCGGGCATCGCATTCACCCAGCCGCATCCGCAAGCAGCTCCACGCTCACAGGACCGTCATTGACGAGTTCAACCTGCATGTGCGCGCCGAAGCGCCCCGTACCGACGCGGTCCGCGCCCAGATGCGCGCGCAGTTGCGCGACGACCCGCTCGTAGAGCGGTTCAGCCAGTTCAGGACGGGCGGCGCCAGAAAATCCCGGACGTCGCCCGTGTGCCGTGTCGGCATAGAGCGTAAACTGCGAAACGACGATGATGGACCCGCCCACGTCGTCGAGCGACAGGTTCATCTGGTCGTTCGCATCGGTGAAAAGGCGCAGGACCGGAAGGCGGGCGGCGATCTTGTCGGCCTCCGCCTCCGTGTCTGAATGCGTGATGCCGAGCAGGACGAGATAACCTCGCCCGATCTCGGCCACGCGCACGCCGGCGATGTCAACCGACGCACGCGCAACACGCTGGATCCACGCCTTCATCCTTCGCTCACTTCGTCACGGTGTAAGTTCCGGCCACGTACTCCTTCGGCTGCTCGCCGGGGACGGTGACAGTAGCCGTGGTATTCGCCGGGATCGTGAACGTCCACGTCCACTTGCCGGCGGCGTCGTAGTTCCACGCACTCTTGATCGGGCCGTAGGGCGAGCGGAAGCAGGCCTTCACATGGCCCATGCGCTTGTCAGGCACCGGCGCGAGGATGATGTGCTTGAAGCCGGGGCAGGACACGTCCTCCTGGATGCCGGCCATCGTGCCGTACATCCACGCGAGCACCGCGCCGTAGGCGTAGTGGTTGAAGGAGTTCATGCCGGCCGAGCCGAAGCCATCCTTCTTCGTGTAGGAGTTCCAGCGCTCCCAGATCGTCGTGGCGCCCTGGTCCACGGAGTAGAGCCACGAGGGGTTCTTGTGCTGGAGAAGGAGCGTGTAGGCCATATCCGGCACGCCCACGTCGTAGGTGAGTGTGTCCATCAGGATGGACGTTCCCAGGAAACCGGTCTGGAGGCAGTCGCCGTGGTCCTTGAAGTTCTTGAGCAGGGCGGCCTTCGTCTTCGCGACCGCGTCGGGCTTCTCGAGGAGGCCGAGCTTGAGCGCGAAGAGCGCGGGCGTCTGCATGTCGCGGAACACCGGCAGGAGCATGCCGTCCTTGGCGTCCACGAAATTCTCGCGGAGGAACTTGAGCGCCCGGTCGGCCATGGCGCGGTACGCGGCCGCGTCGTCCTTCTTGCCGATCGCGTCGGCCATCGTCGCCATCATGCGCGCGTCCCACAGCCAGTAGCTGCAACCGAGATACTGCCAGTACTTGAGGGCGTCAGGCTTCACGCGGCGCTTGCCGTCGGGACCCTTCTCCCATGCTGCGCCGCTACAAGACTCCAGCTTCTCGTAGGAGAGCCAGTCGGCCCACTGGTGTCCCGTCGCCTGCGGGGAGGTGTACTTCATGTCCTCGAGAAGCTTCATGTAGCGCTTCATCGACTCCCAGCTCTCCTCGACAACGCGCGTGTCGCCGAACTGCTTCCAGACGGTGTACGGCACGATGATGCCGGCGTCGGACCAGCCGAGCTGGTGGCCGCGCTCGCTGCCGTACTGCGCCAACGGGGCGACGCCCGTGTAGGAGCCGTCGTCATGCTGCGTGTCGCGCACGTCGCGCATCCACTTCATGAAGAATCCGTAGACGTTGGCGTTGTAGGTGGCGGCCTCCGTGAACACCTGCGTGTCGGCCGTCCAGCCCAGGCGCTCGTTGCGCTGCGGGCAGTCCGTCGGCACGGAGAGATAGTTGGAGTACTGTCCCCACTTGACGTTGGAAATGAGCTGGTTGATGTCCTTCACGCCCGTCTCGAGGCAGCCGGTCTCGGTCCACTTCGGAATGGAGGTGACGGGAATGGAGCGGAGCTTCTTGATCGTCACCTTGCCCGTCGTCGTGATGGAGACGTAGCGGTAACCAAAGAACGTGAAGTTCGGACGGTACTTCTCCTCGCCCGTACCCGCGAACGTGTAGTTGAGCGTCGTGCGCGCCTGGCGGTAGTTGGTGAAGTAGGCGGAGCCCTCGGGGCCGTCGCAGCCGCGCTTCTTCGCGCCGTTGCCGTCGTTGAGCATCTCGGCGGGACGCATCTTGAGCGTAACGCCTTCGGCCGCGGAAAACACGAAGCAGGGAATGGCGGCCGCGTTCTGCGCGAAGTCGACGACGAGGGTCTCATCCTTGTCGACGACGATGTCGTCGCCGTCCTTGTAGGAACGCAACTTCTTCACCTTGCCGTACTCGCCATCCTTCGCGCCCTCGGCGCCCTTCCACACGTACATCTCGGCGGGGGCGAGGGCGAGGTCGCAGCGCAGGCGGATGGGCGCGCCGCGCATCGGGAAGAGCTCGCCCTTGAACTCGGTGTTGACCTCCGAGGCGCGGAACTTGTCGCAGGGCTTGCCCTTCATCCAGCATGTCTTCACGCGCGCATCATAGTCTTCGCCGTCGAAGATCGCCGCGCGGAGTACGGGACCCGTCGTGGCCGAGAGCCATGTGGTGTCCGTGCCGATGCGCTTCTCCGTGCCGTCGGCGTAGCGCAGGATGAGCTGCGCGCGGAAGGCGGACTTCTTGCCGAAGAAGTTGACGATCTTGTCGCGCCACCAGCCAGAGGAGACCTGCGCGGCGAACGTGTTGGCGTCGGCCTCGCCCGTCTTCATCAGGTGCGTCACGTCGTAGGTGAAGGAATACTTCGTCTTTCCGTTGTGCGTGAAGCCGGGCTTGAGGAAGTCGCGCACGAGCTTGCCGCCAATGGCCTTGCAGCCCTTGCGGGAAACCGGCTCGCCGTTCACGTACGCCTCGAACGCGCCGAGGCCGGCGACCGTCCAGTACGCCTCCTTGACGGATTTGCCGTTCGGAATCGTCTTCACGAAGCAGGCAGTGCCGTCCTCGGCCTCCTGCTTTGCGCGGTGATCGTGGCCGTTCTTCATCGCCTCGCCGCCGCGTACCTTCGCGTCGGCCGCGGAGATCCACACGGATCCGCTCCAGTCGTCCTTTTTGAAAAGACCGGTCTCGAAGAAGCCGGGCGAAGGCTTGAGCCAGGCGCCCGTCTCGTCCTTCACGGACACGGTCCAGAAATACTTCGTGGCGCTCTTGAGCGGCGTACCGGCGTACTTCACGCCCACGGACTTGCCGCAGGCCACCTCGCCAGAGTCCCACACGCACTGACCCTTGGGCGAACCTTCCTTCACAATGATGCGGTAGGCCTTCTGCGCCGCGCCTTCCTTGGGCGAGCACATCCGCCACGAAAACGTCGGCGTCTCGCCAATGTTCGCCGGCGAGACGAGCTGGTCGGTCGTCAGTCCCGTCGCCTTCGGTTCCGAACACGCCTTGTCATGCGATCCGCCGCCACACAGGCAACAGCATCCTGTAACGACAAACGCTCCCGTCAGCGCCAGCGCCGACATCCATTTTGTCTTCATTTTTTTTATTCTCCTTTTGGCATTGAAAAATCAATGTCCCCCATTTTAGACGAAAACGGGCGCATGGGCAAGCGAATTCCGCTCCTCCCGAAAAAACTTATGTTGAAAGTCGGCTAGCCGAGACCGCGCAACTGGATGATCTCCGCACGGCGGGACCGCGCGTATTCCACCACGTCAAGGCCTTCCGATACGACGGGCGTTACATAGGGTGCGCCGCAAACTGCACAGCAAGCGCCGTCATTCAAGGATGCGCCGCATGTCGGGCAACGCATCTCCAGCATCTCTCCGCACTGCGTACACCGCACGCCGCCAGTCGGGGACGCCACTTTCCGAGAGGGGCGAAAGAACAATCTTCCATCCACGACATACGGAACATTGCTTGGACAATGGCAGTTCGGACAAAAGCCGAGAACGACAATGCCATTCTCGTCCGGAACCTCCAGCCGTGGACAATTAGTCCCTTGCGTGTTTTCCGCGACAATTGGAACGCCTAAAATCTCCGACAGCTTTTTGACTGCTTCATCTGAAAGCTTCGTCGGCTGCCCGCCTTCAAACATCGAGAGTGCCGATTGTTTACAACCGACCTGCACGGCCAGATCCGTCTGACGGAGACCTTTTGCGCGCCGCGCCTCCGCGAAACGGAGGCACAGTTCTTTCGATACGTTTGACATGCGCGGAATAGTATGCTCTTTTCAGCCCATCCTGACAAGATGGTGGTTATCAACAATTATCAACACATTTATCACAACTCAAGTTATAAACATGTTATAAAACACCTGTTTATTACCTACTTATCAACAACTGGTGATAAATCGGTTGATAATTGAGCACCCTTGATCTCGCATCCGGGGAATACAAACAAACGACAATCAATAGGTCCATTATAAAAAGGAATGCGTGTTACATAGAACAAATTTATCATTTTTGAGAGCTCAGGGCTACCTGTTAGGACACCGCCTGTATACCCCGTGCACTTTTCGTTCATGAACGTTCCGATGCGTTCATAGATTGGTGCGAGCTCAGCTGGGTCGCCGAGACGAATGCCGTATTCTGGATTGAAAAAAACGCAACCGCGTGCGTGGTACCCTTCTTTGCCTGTTTTCGAGAAAGACACAAAGGGTTCTGACGTGGCAGGAGGTGGAATCGGCGTATCGCCAAAGTCGCAGGCCTTGAATTGAATGTATTTGGAAACGCCGGCGATATATGCGTTTGTCTTGGCGTTCTCAACCGCCTCAGGCGAGATATCCGTAGCAATGATCGGAGGCAGTTCGTCCGTTTTCTCTTGGTCTTTGGCATCCAGCAGCATGTCTTTCCAAATCTGTTCGGGCGTGGCACCAAATCTCTGGCGCGGCGCCGTTCGTGGTGCACGCTCTCCCTCGATCATGAGTTTATATCCCTTGATGGACATGAAGCCAAAGTGTGCGCGCAGTGAACCAGGGGCGCGGTTGATTGCGGCAAGGGCGGCCTCGATGGCGGGCGTTCCGCTGCCGCACATAGGAGAGACAAAAGGTGTTTTCCGATCCCAGTGCAAGGCGTCGATGCAAGCAGCCGCAAGCGTTTCCTGCATGGGAGCCGATCCGGGAATCCGCCGATACCCGCGTTTGCAGAGGGGCGCGCCGCTCGTGTCCAGGTAGATGATCATGCTGTCGCGTTCCCAGTGGAGGAAAACGGCAGCGCCACGATCGTAGTCCGGTCCGGAATCCGGACGGCTCCCGCACCGATCGCGCATGCGGTCGGCGATTGCGTCTTTTGTCACAAGCGACGGAAGTCGTGTGTCGCGGATCGTGTCGTTGTGGACGATTGACGAAACGGAAAAATAGCCGTCAGCGTCAATCAAGTTCTCCCAGTCGATCGACGAGATGTGGCTGTAGAGCTCACGGATGTGGCGACATCGCGCCCGCAACAGCGGCACGAGGACCCGATGAGCCGTACGCACGCGCAGATTCAGTTTCAGCACGTCGCGCATGTTGCCCTTCACGACGACGATATTGTCCGTCTCGTCGATCGGCGTATAACCGAGTTCACCTATCTCTCGCTTGACCCAAGGCGCGAGGCACTTGGCGCAAGAAAGAATTATCGGATAGGAACTATCCGTCCACAGTTTCACGGAAACCCTCCTTTGGCCGGCAGGGTGCTGTTCAGCTGACGCGCAGCGGCATCATCACGTACAGGAACGGAATCGAGCACTTGATCATCGCCGGCTTCGTTCCGTCATTCAGCTCAATCGTGACTTCATCCTCGTCAATGGCCTTGAGGGGATCCATCACGTAGTTGGGGTTGAAGACGATTTCAATGCGCGCGCCATCATATTTGATCGGCACGACATCCGTTGATTCGGCAACTTCGGTAGCGGTCGCCGTGACGATCAGCTGGTTCGAGTCGAAAATGAGTTTTGTGGAGTTCGTATCTTCGAACATCATCACGCTCGCACGGTCCAACGCGGACAGAAGCAGCTGACGGTCGACGACGATGTGCTCGGCGCATTCGGTGGGAATGACCTGCCGGTAGTTGGGATAGACTTCGTCAAGAAGTTTCGAATAGATGCGCGTGTCGCCGAGGTTGAACGCAATCTGCGTTTTCTCGATGGTGATCCGCACGTCACCGTCGCTCGTCAGCGAACGCTGGAGTTCGTTCACAACCTTGGCGGGGAGAATCACGTCGCGCTCCGCATCGGCGGGCAGCTCGATTTCATGTTCGACGAGGGCCAGGCGGCGCCCGTCAGTCGCAACCAACGTCAACTTTCCGTCTTTGAAAGACGACAGAACGCCCTTCAACGTCTTGCGCGTATCGTCCTGGGAAACGGCATATGCCGTCTTGCGCAACATTTCCTTCAACGTTATCTGCGGCAGCACGTACTCAAAGGAATTCTGGTCAACGGGCAACGCAGGATAATCCACGACCGACATGCCGGCCAACTTGAACGTGGCCGTGCCCGCATTGATCACGGCACGGTCCTGGCCGTCCACATTCACTTCGACAGGTCCCTCTGCCGCCTTCGACACCACGTTGAAAAGAAGTTTCACGGGAAGCGTGGTCGCGCCTTCCACCTCGACGTCGCAGCCAATGGCGCTGCGAATGGAAATATCAAGGTCAGTCGTTGTCAAAAGCAACTGTTTGTCCTTGGCCTCGATCAACACATTCTGCAGTATCTGCATCGTGCCCTTCGAGGCTACGATGTTCTGAACCTTCTTCAGTCCTTCGAGGAACTTGGACCTGACGATTTTGAACTTCATGGACAACTCCTTTTGGTTAGACCACTTTCTGTTTTGGGTGGATGGCTAAGATTGTACACTATTTCTGGTATTGAAGTAAAGTATGAAGTAAAGAATATTAGGAGTGTTGATACTGTTGACAAGTCAGGCGGACATAGGTTTTAGAGGGTGTTGAAGCGCATGCGGGGTGTTGACAGGTCTTCAACTAACTTGTTGGAGAATATGAACAACTTTTTTTCCTGTTGATTCCTGTTGATAAAAGACCCAGTTGTGAACAGTTTATGCACGGCTTGTCGGTCAGTTGTCATTTGGTGAGTTCAGAGGGATTGCGGCCGAGTTGCGAGGTGATGTTCTCGACTGTTTTCCGTAAGTCTGATTCCACGTCGATTCGCTTCTGGATGGTTTGCGCGCCATGATAGACCGTTGCATGAGTTTTTTCGAACGACCGGCCGATTTCGACGAGCGAGCGCGTGGTGAGCTTGCAGGAAAGGAACATGGCCACCTGGCGCGGCGTGACGAGCGTCTGCGTGCGTTCCTTTGAAAGAATGTCGTCCATTTTGACTCCGTAGAACTGCGCCACCGTGCGCATGATCTCGTCTACGGTCAGGTCCTTGATGGTCTTCTCCTCCTCAATGGAGTCTTTGAGGAGGTGCTGGGTGATTTCAAGAGTGAGCGGAATGTCGCCGTTGAGGTCGACGAACGTCACGATCCGGTTGAGCGCACCCTCCATTGCGCGCACATGGGAGCGGATGTTCTCGGCAATGAACTTGAGGATATCATCTGGTATGTGGTGGCGTGCGGCATTCGCCTTCGACTTGAGAATTGCCAGACGCGTTTCATACGAGGGCGATTCGATTTCAACCACCATGCCCTGCTGGAAACGTCCGGTCAGACGCTCTTCGCATCCCTTTAGGTCTTTTGGCGCGACGTCACTTGTCATCACGACCTGCTTGTGAAGGCCCATCAGCGAATTGAACGTGTTGAAGAACTCTTCCTGGAATTGGTTTTTGCCGGCAATGAACTGGACGTCGTCGAGAAGGAGCAGGTCGACTTTCCGGTAACGCTCCCTGAAAGCCTGCATGGCATCGTTTTGCAGCGCATTCACGTATTCATTCAAGAACGTTTCGGATGTAATGTAGCACACCGACATTTCAGGGTGCTTCTCAAGGACGTAATGGCCAATGGCCTCCATCAGGTGAGTCTTGCCGAGTCCCGTTCCCCCGTAGATGAAGAGCGGGTTGTAGGAAGTTCTTCCCGGACCCTTTGCAACGGCGGAGGCTGCGGCATGCGCAAAGGAGTTCGAAGGTCCCTTGACGAAGTTCTCGAACGTGTAGTGCTCATGCATCGGCATTGTCGAAGGCACGCCGCGTTGCGGCGTGGGCTGATAGGCGTGCCGATACTTGGGCTGCTGCTGTAGCGCGGGAACGTCCTTTGCAACGACGAATCTGACTTCGTCGACGTTGATTCCAAAAGTCTGCAACGCCTCCAAAATCAGCTTGGAGTACAGATTGGCGAACATCTCGACTTGGATCTGTTCACCCACTTCAATCACATAGAGATTGCCGTCAAGCTTCGGGGAATGCATGAGAGGGAAAAAACGATCCATGCGGTTGCGCTCAAGCTCGGTCGGCAATAACATTTTCACCTGTTGAACAATGTCGTTCCACAGTGAATCCATGCCTTTTTTTGTCTCTTCCATCACAGTCAACCTTCTCTGCCTTAGAGTTCGCGATTATTCAATCATATTTTGAGACGAAAGACACGCACAAGAAGTCATCATATGTTTACAACTTATCTACAGACAGCTGTTGATAAGTTTATGATTGGTGGACGCGGGAACAGCATGCCCGGATTCACGCAACCGAGCAGATGAAACGCGTCATCTCGCTGGATGTCTTGCAGTCCAGAAGTTGATCGAGGTTTTCAGCGTCCTGTAGAATACGGATGAAGGCGGCGATCAGCTGGAAGTAGGGCGTGCTGATGGAATCGGGAATGAGCGTAAGGCAGAGAACCTGAATCTTTGAATGGTCAATCGTCTCATAGTCAGGGATGATTCCGTTTTCATTCTCAGAGTTATCTACAAGTGCCAATACGCCTGTAATCTGGTTGACGCCGTCCGTACGCCCATGTGGAACGGCAATGCCATTGTCAAGTCCAGTCGGCATGGACTCCTCCCGTGCGAACACGGCTTCTCTGGCGTGATCGACGTTGCAGACGATCTCGGGAAAGCTTCCATGCGCGATTTCAATAAGTTTTTCGATTGCCTCTCTTTTCGAATTGGCCCGAAAAGACGGAACCATGACGAAGTTTCCAATGTACTTCTCGAGCACGCTAGATCTTGAGGACTTTCCGCGGTCCGCCTTTTTTTTAGCTCGGTTCTTTCCAAGTCCTCTTTTCGTCAATAGAATATAGGTAATGGTACCGGCCAAAACTGCGACGGCGGCGCTTGCGAGGATGATGGACGTGGAAGAGATCATAGATGCATCATTCAGGTTTGTGGCGGCGGGGGATGTGCGGGGGCCGTTTGCGCCGGCGGCTGGGCCGATCCATCCGCTACGAGTGGTTTTGGTACTGGAATGACGAGCAACATGACCCAGGCCACGATGCCGCTGACAACGCCCACAAACGCGCCGATCTTGATCCAGTCGCCAAACTTGATCGGGTGATGGCCGTGCTTTTCAAGGAGTCCGGAAGCCACGATGTTGGCCGTGGAGCCGACAACGGTGATGTTACCGCCATAGCAGGCCCCGAAGAGCAGCGCCCACCAGAGGACAGAGTATTCCGATGACATCTTCATCAACTCCTGCACCACCGGAGTGAAGGCCGCCACGAACACGATGTTGTCCACAAAAGCAGATCCAAGAGAGGAGATTACAACCACGAACGGTATCATACCGGTTGGACCGCCCTTTACGTGCTGCGTGAGAGTCTTGGCAAGGTTGCCTGTGATGCCGTTGGTGCTGAGCGATGCGGAAATGGAGAATAGAAGCATGAAGAAGAGCAGCGTCCACCACTCCACGTCGTTCTCCACGTAGTGGCGCGCGCGCGCAGGACGGAGGATCATCAGGATTCCCGCCACCACGAGTGGCGTCATGATCAGGAACGCGTTGTGGTTGTCGGCGCCTTCAAGTCCGAGCAGTCCCTCGATCTGGTGGTGGAAGGCGATGACTATCACCGTAGTGAGCAGCACCACAAGACCGGCCTTGTAGGGAATCTTCGCAGTTGGGCTGAGGCCCATCTTGCGATGGGACGCCATCGCCTCCGACATCGCGTGGATATCCTTGCGGAACCAGAACAGCGTGATCAGGAACGTGCACACCAGCGCGACAAACGCAACCGGCGTGGCGCCCACGAGGAACTGCGAGAAAGTGAAACCGCCCTTGTTGCCGATGAAGATTCCCACGGGGTTTCCGAGCATCGTCGCCGAGGAGCCGATGTTGGTGGCCATCACGGCTATGAGCACGAACGGATGCGGCCTGAGCTTCAGCGTTTCGCAAACCTGGAATACGAGGGCGAGCACAACGACGATGGACGACACTTCATCGACCACCGATGCCATCACCGCCGACAGCACGCAAAGTATCGCGGTGAATGAC
>JAFRNO010000100.1 GCA_017430155.1 Kiritimatiellia bacterium
CGTTCGCGTTGAAGCCGCACTGGTAGTCGCTGCGGAAGAATGCCACCGCGCGGCGTAGCGTCTCGATGTCGATGCGCCGTCCGCCGCTGGAGCAGTTTTCGATCAGGAGGTTCGGGCAGCGGGCGAGCAGCTCGTCCCACATCCGGTATAGCCCCGTGCCGTGGCGGATCTGCGTGATGCCCTCGCGATCCTTAGCGTCGTGGTTCTTCATGATCATGCCGGGATCCATGTTAAAGTCCTGCCGGTAGCAGGAGAAGTTGAGCCGTCCCGCGAAGTCCGCCAGGAGGTCGCGCACGTAGTTCCGTCCCTTCTCGTTGCCGTAGTAGAGGAGCGACCCCAGCAGCAGGTCAGGATGCTGCTTGGCGAAGTTGGACGACGACACCACACGCTCCGGCTCGAACCACAGCATGATCCCCATGCCGGCGTCCTTCGCCGCGTCGCGCACGTCCGCGAGGCCCTTCGGGTGGATGCGCGCGTTCGGCACCCAGTCGCCCGTCCAGCGCCCCCAGTCGCCCGTGTAGGCGTCGTCGCACTTCGTGCTGTTGCCGTACCATCCCGCGTCAATCCAGAGGTCCTCGTAGGCAAACCCCTTCGCCTTCAGCGTGTTGACGCGGCGGATCATCTCGGCGGAGGTGAGCCCGCCCCACAGCTCGTAGGCGAAGAGGCCTTCGCGCACGCCCGGGCGCGAAGCGACGTGCGAAAAGTGCTTGCGCAGGAGGCGGCGGAACTTGTTCGCGCCGTCCTCGCCCTTCGCGTAGTTCATCACGAGCACGCGGCTCGTGCGCAGTTTCTCGCCCGGCTCCAGGTAGAACCGCGCGCGCGCGATTCCCGTCTCCACGCGCACGCCCTCCGCGCCGTCCGCGAACTTCGCGCGCCAGCCGCCCGTCCAGCCGATGGCGATGATCGCGCCCTGTCCGCCCTGCGTCACCTCGAAGAACGGCGCCTGGCGATCCGACGGACGCGCGCAGCCGTTGCTGATCTCGAAGACGTTGCCCTTGCCGCGCCACGGGTGGAAGGTGCGCGTGACCGCCGCGAACTCGCGAGCGGACGCCGCGTCGTCCGTCGCATAGTCGATTCCCGAGACGCATCCGTTCATCGTGACCACCGCGCGCTCGCCCGGCAGGGCGATGTCGCCGGGGAACTTCTTCGGCTGCGGCGGCAGGGACACGAGGAAGTTGCCGTCACGGATCTCGCTCAGGATGGCGCTTTTCTCCGCCGACGGGTTCTCGAACCACAGCACCCACTCAACGGCGTCGAACTGCGGATAGGCGACGCTCTCCACCGTCACCTTCAGGTGCGCGTCCACCTGCAGGGACTCGCTTCCCGTCACGGCCCGGTCGCCGTACTTGAACGAAAAAGCCGGCCGCGGCACCTCGCCCGCGTAGGCAAACCCTACAGCGACTGCCGCAACGGTAGCGGCGAGGAATGTGATATGTGTATTCATGGGGCGAAGTATACTGAAAAGGACTCAGCGGCGTCAATGGGTAATCCGCACCTATTTTGCACTTTGCAATTTAGGTGAGGATTTGTGCCGCCTGGGGTCAACCGCCATGTGGGCGGCGACGCCGCCTTCGACATCGCCGACTTCACCCTCGTCAACGAGTAGGCGACTCGGATTTCGCCGCAAAGCGGCGGAAATAGGTGCCTTCCGCGTCCGGCGCATCGGCAAGCGTCTGAAGATGGAGATAGGAGAGGCCGAAAGGCGGCAACGACGCAAGCGGATAACGGCCCAGCGTCCTGCCGTCCACTGCGAGCGTCACTTCTCCGGCGTCTTCATCCCACGCGGCCGTGAGCGCATGCCATGCGTTGTCCGGCAGTTCCTTTTCCGAAACGGCAATGCTGAAGGGGCTGCGCGCCGGACCGACCTCGTCGCAGGGGTTCATCCAGTGGTCGGCAAGCGTCAGGCGGAAGCCGGCTCCGACGCGGCGGCACTCCACCGTCACCGTCCCCTTGCGCGCCGCCGGGAAGTTCCACGCCACGCCCTGCCGCTCCGAGACGAGGCGCGGATCGCGCACGCGCGCCAGCTGCAGCACCTCGCGGACGCTCCGCTTCGCGCCGGGCGGCGGGTTGTCGGTGTCCGGATCGCGCACGAGCGTGGCGCCCGGCATCCGGTTCCAGGCGCAATGCCCGGCCCAGCCGCGGTGTCCGCCGGAGAGCGACCTCACGTAGAGGTGGTTCGAGAGGTTGCCGAGTCCCCTGCGGAAATCCTCCTCGCGCGACGTCTCAAGCAGCCAGTCGGGGTCGAAGATCACCATCCGCCGCGCGGCGGCGTTCTGCCCGTAGGCGAGCAACACCTTGCCGCCGGGCAGCTCCAGCGCCTGCGTCTGGTGGACTGACTTGTCGAACTCCTGCGCGGGGTCGTTGCCCAGCTCGCGGAAGTCGCTCGCGTTGCGGATGTCGTTGAGGGCGATCTCGCGGAAGCCCTTCCACGTCTTTCCGTCGTCGTCGGAAATGGCCGCGTGCAGCGCGTCGCGGTTCGTGAACACGGTCTCCCACTGCCCGGACCGCTCGCCCTCGCCCAGTTCTGGGTACTCGGAGAGGTCGCGCGTCGGCAGCATCGCGGTGTTGTTCCAGACGAAAAGCAGCCGTCCGTCCGACAGACGGAACAGATACGGCATCGTGTTCGCCGCCCAGAACGCGGAATGCGGCGGTCCCTCGCTCCAGGTCTCGCCGCCGTCCTTCGAGGTGTAGAACGCGTGGTGCTCGCCGCTCGTGCGCACGCCCATCCACAGCGTGCCGTCCTTCAGCTCCACCACCGTCGGCTCGCAGCCGTCGTTGAACCAGTGCGGACGCTTGTCGCCGGGATGCAGGCGCGCAACGCCCTTCACGGGCGCGATCTGCACGCGCTTCCACGTGCGGCCGTCGTCGTCCGACCACGCCACGGCGCTGTGGTAGCATTCCGTGCCGATGCAGCGCACGTCCGACAGGGCCGCGATCCAGCGCGCGCGCGTCTTCATGTGGAAGAGCTGCCGCACGAAATGCTTATCCCAGGGGAACGGCGTGCGCGCGGGATTCGGATCGCCCGGGCCGACCTTCGACCGCAGCACGACGAGGCGGCGCGACTCGCGTCCGGGCACATGCTCCTCCTTCTCGAATCCAATCCAGTCGCCGCTCTCCGGACTTCTCTCCATGTAGCCCGCCTCGCCCGGCGCCGCGAGGAAGGTCTTCCAGCTCAGGCCCTCGTCGCGCGAGGCGACGTAGACGCGTTGCTTCTTCCCCTTCACCATCTGCCAGCCGTAGTGGCGGATCTCGCCGTCCGCGGTCCGGCACAGGTCGTGCACGGCGTA
>JAFRNO010000001.1 GCA_017430155.1 Kiritimatiellia bacterium
GGTCCGATGCGAAGGCGTTGTCACGCGCTACGAGGCGAAGATTCCGTTCGGCGCATTTGGTCTTTCCGAAAAGACGCTTGCCGAGGGCATCCGCTTCAACGTGTTCGTGAAGGAGGACGACGGGCAGGGCCCAGACGGCTGGATGGAGCTCCTGCCTGGCATGACAGAACGGAACGACCCCTACCTCCTTCCGCTCGTCAAGTTCGAATAATCGTATCTTTTACAATGAAACCTGAACTAACAGCAACGATTTTTGAAGTTCGGGAGTTCTGTCTCCACGACGGACCCGGCATCCGCACCACCGTCTTCTTCAAGGGTTGTCCCCTGCGGTGTGCCTGGTGCCACAACCCGGAGGGACTGTCCCCCGAACCCGAAATGCTCTTCAAGTCCGCCAAGTGCCACCACTGCGGCAACTGCCGAAATGGCGGGGACTGTCCCCATGGTGCACGCGTGCCGTGCGGACGCCGCTGGACGGTGGCTGAACTCGTTCAGGAAATCCGCGTCAACGCCGACATCCTCCGTTCCTCCGGCGGCGGCGTGACCTTCTCCGGCGGCGAGCCGCTCATGCAGGCCAAGTTTCTTTGTGCGCTCGCAGACGAACTCAAGACGGGGACAGTCCCCCCGCTTCTGGGGACAGACCCCCTACATTCGGGGACAGTCCCCGTACATCTCGCCCTTGAGACGAGCGGATACGCGCCGGAGGGGGTCTATCGGGAGGTGGTTAGGCGGATGGATCTCGTGTTTCAGGACCTGAAGCACCCCGATCCGGTTGAGCACAAACGCTGGACGGGCGTGGACCCCGCCCCCATCCACGCGAACCTCGCGTGGCTGAAAGCGTCGGGCAAGCCATTTGTCGCCCGCATTCCCCTCATCCCCGGCGTGAACGACTCCGAGGAGGCGAAAGAGGGATTTGCGCGTCTACTGGAGGGGAAATCGGAACTTTTGCGCGTGGAGTTGCTCCCCTACCACCTCACGGCGGCGGCGAAGTACCCTTTCACGGGCCGCGCCTACGATCCTGGCTTCGACCCGACGGCGCCCTTGAACAAAGAGACCGCGGCGTTTGAACGCCACGGTCTCCCCGGTGTCATAATGTAGCCGATGCGGCGTCAGTCGCCGATGTGGAACGCGCCGAGTGGCAGGTTCATCTCGTTGTAGAGGCAGCCGAACCACGGCGCCGAGTACATGTAGCGCAGCTTCTTCGGCGCGGCGACGCCGTCCGCCTTCACGATGAGGTCCGCGCCGTTGATGTTGCCGTCGCACTTCGGCTTGCCGTTGCGTCCCTTGCCCCAGGCGAGGTTCTCGATCTTCGCCTTCACCCACTTGCCGTCTTCGCCGCACACCTCGAAGCCGGTCTGGACGCTGCGGTCGGGATTGTAGATGTACCAGCCCTTCGCGTCGTTGAAGGTGAGGACGAACTTGTCGTCCTCGACCTTCCAGCTCTTGAGCGTGGGTGAGTTGTCGTTCAGCCAGGAATAGCCGTAGTCGCGCTTGAGGGCGTGGAGCGCGAGGCGCTTCGCGACGGTGCGCTTGTCGTTCGGGTGGATGTCGGCGAGGTTGCCCACGTCGTTGATCACGGCCATGCCGGCGTTCTTCTCCTCGCGGTCGAACTGCGCCTGCGCCTCCTGGATGTAGGCGATGCCGGGGTTGCCCCACGGCGCGAGCTGCACGAAGTAGAGCTTGAGATCGGGGTTCTTGAACTCCTTCGCCCAGCCGTTGTAGAGCGCGTGCATCTTGTTCGCATAACGCTGGTATTCGCCCGCGTTGTGGCAGCCCTGGTACCAGATGAAGCCGCGGATGGACATCGGCGTGTACGCCGCCACCATGCCGTACCAGAGGGCGCTCGGCTGCTGGATCGCGCCGCCGACCGGGCCCTTGCGCATCTCGGCTTTCCAGTCCTTCTGAGACACGAGCTTCCAGTCGCGCTCGCCGTCGAGGTCCTTCAAGCCGTCGTAGCCGCTCCGGGGCGTCCAGGCGTCAATGTTCGTGCCGCCCCAGCTGGAGTCGATGAGGCCGATCGGGATGTCGAGCGCGTTGGCGAGCTCAAGGGCGTAGTAGTAGCCCATCGCGGACGGCTTGCGCGCCATCTGCTCCATCGCCTGAGGCGTCATCGGCGTCCATTCCGCCTTCACGTCGAGCTTGGGATCGGTGGCCATCACAAGCGGCGTCTTGACAAGGCGCACCCACGGCTTCACTGTCATCGCGATGTGCATCGCGCCCTGTCCGTCGCGGTAGCGCGGACCGCCGCCCCAGATGGGGCAGTCCGTGTTGGACTGTCCGCTGCAGAACCACACTTCGCCCACGAGGACGTCCTTCAGCACCACGTCGTTGGCCGCCAACACGCCGCCCTTCTTGCATGCCGGCATCGCGTCCAGCTCGACCATCCACTTGCCTTTGGCGCAGGCTTTTGCGGAACGGGCCTGGCCCCCGAACGTCACCGTCACGTGTTCACCGGGATCCGCCGTGCCCCACACGCGCACGGGCCTGTCGCGCTGCAGCACCATCTTGTCGCCGAACACGGGGGCGAACGCTACCTTGGCCTCCGCCGTCCACACGGCCGCCAGCGCAGCTACGATCATCAGTTTCTTCATTGCTTCTCCTTGGGTTTATTTGCCCTTGACGCTCTTCATCGCGCAGGCTTTCATCTTTTCGGCGCGCGCGGCGTCGAGGAAATCGGGTTTGTACGGACACTTCGTCACGTCGACGTCGAAGAGCGACGCCGTCCACACGAGCGCCTGCAGGTAGTGCCCTTCGCGATTGAAGTGGAACACGTCGCCCTTCGGCTTCCACTTGCCGTCCTTGCCCTGCTCGAACTTCGCCGATCCGCAGGGGTCGCCGCCGAACGAGTTCTCGGTGTAGACGACGGGCAGCGCCTTGCGGTAGAGCTGCACGGCCGTGCCCACGGGGATCACCTGGAAGCCGTTCGCCTTCGCGAAATCGCCATACGCGGCGTGGAGCTTCGCGTACATCTCGTTCTGGTCGATGCCCCACTTCTTGAGGCGGCCGTCCCACGGCGTGTAGCTCCACGTCTCCTGCACCACGATCTCCGCCTGCGGGGCGAGCTCGCGGATCTTCTTCACGAGGTTATCCGCGTAGGGGTGGTACGAGTCGGGTTGCCAGCTGAAGTGCGAGGCCTGCTGGATCGTCACGATGTCCCAGCGGTCGGCCTTGAGGAGCTGGGGGATGTTGCCGCCAACCTGCTTGTGGGCCTTGCCCGTCTTGCGGTCGGTCCGCTCCACCTTGCGGACTGCTTTTGCAACGGGAGCTGCGGCGTTGTCGCAACTTGCGTAGTCCCACTTGACCCCGTAGGGGAGGAAATCGGGATCCCCCGCCTTCTCCA
>JAFRNO010000101.1 GCA_017430155.1 Kiritimatiellia bacterium
CCGCCAGACGCGCCTGCGTGGCCGACGGCCGCTCGGTCGGCAGCGCCACCTCCGTCCATCCCTCCGGCAACTCTTCGCTGAAGAAAGCCTTCCCCTGCGGCGGACGGTCCCCGTTCACCGCGAGGCGCACGGGCACGCCCGACGCGCGCAGCGATTTCACCAGCTCGGGGTCGAAATCGCCGAACGGCGCATACGCCCGCAACGTCTGGCGCAGCGTCTCCGCCTCATCCTCCGCCGCCTGGCGCGCGGCGTCCACCTTCAGGATCTCCTCGACGAGCGCCGCGCTCTTCGCGTTCTCCAGGCGCGCGGACTCCTCTCCCTTCTGCGCCGGCGCGTCCTTCCCCACCTCGCGCGCCGCCTTCGCGACGATCCGCACGGCGCGCTCCGCGGCGGCAAGCTCCTCCTTCGCGGACGCGAAGTCAGGCGAGTCCGCGGCGGAGAGGTCCAGATGCACGCACCCGATGTCGCGCAGCGACTCGAGCGCCTTCACGCCCTCCCGCGCCACGCACAGGAGCGTGAGATGCTTCATCTCCACGATCATGCGTCCGCCCCCTCGCCGGGCGACCGGCTCTTCGCGATCTTGCCGCGCGTGACTGCGGCGGTCTGCTCGTCGCCGATGGCGATCTTGATCACGCGGATGTTCTCCCGGCACGCGGGAATCTTCACCTTCTCGAAGAGGTTGACGCGCTGGGACGTGGTGCGCAGCTCCTCGGCGATGAGCCGCCGCTGCTCCTCCAGCACCACGCGCTCGCTCTGCAGCGCGAGGATGCTCGTCCACGCCGCCACGGCGTCGTCCGTCCACGCGGGCGTCGCCCAGAGGTCGATCGGCTTCATGTCCGTGTCGATGCCGTCGAACACGGGAATCTCGACGCCGGCGATGTTCGCCTGCGACGTGCGGATCTTCTTCACCGAGACCAGCCCCTCCAGCTCCGGACCGCCCGTCGCGAACAGCGACACCCAGCCGTCGAGGCGCGCCCGCACGTCCCGCTCGCGGGCAGACACGGCGTCCGCCTTCGCCACGATTCCCGCAATCTCGCCCTGCAGCTGCTGTTTTTTCAACTGCAACATGGGCAGAAAGCGCTGGAACCGCTTGAGCGCGTCCGTCTGAGCCTTCAGCTCCGTTTTGGTCAGTTTGATCTTGGCCATCGCTAGTCCGTCGTCAAAAATCGCAGAATAGTATACCCTTTTCGCGGATGTAAATCAAGATGCGCGCGCTAGAACTCCTCGCTCGCCTCCAAGCGCCCGTCGTCCGCGATCTGCAGGTAGCCCGCATGCCCCGGACGCACTGTCACGGCGTGGCCGCCGCGCCGGACCTCCACGGACGACTCGCCGCCGTTCCAGAACACCCAGCCCGTTGCGCCCTCGCCGGGCACGCGATACGTCTCGAGCGTCTCGGGATCCTCCGCGCGGCGCGTGAACGCGCAGCCCGCCGCGCGAAGCTTCTCGCCCACGACGCGCCGCAGCGCCGCGGCGTCGTCCGTCGGCAGCGCCTCGGGATCCAGCACGAGCTTCACGGAACACTTCCCCAGCGCGCTTTCCGTGATCTTCGACCAGTTCGCGCCCCAGTACTTGAGGGCGGCGTCGACCGCGTACGCCCGCTCCAGATACAGCATACGCCCATCCTGTGCCATGCGCGGTTCCTCGCGGAGACGGATCACCACGTCCGGAGGGTTCTCCGCCAGACACAGCTTACCGAACGCGCGCGCCATCCGCGAGAAGAGCGCCGCCGTGGGACGCGGCACGCCCGTCGCGTGCACCATGCCGCACGGGAACAGCCCTTCCATCGGGTCGCGCCAGTGCCAGGTGAGGAGCGCGGTCGCCCCCAGCCCGAACGCGTGCGACACGAGGTTGCGGAACCGCGCCGTGTAGGCCTCGTCCGTGTCGCCGTGGTGCCACGGATCCTCCTTCACGAACGTCGGATGGCACTTCGCGCCGCACTCGGGCATCGTCAGCGGCTTCCCCAGCGCGCGCATGTCGACGTCCTTCAGGTCGCGGAACATGCGGTCGGGCGGACCGTAGTAGTGGCGGTCGGTGAAGTCGAGGTCGAGCGTGCACCACGCCGGGTCCTTCGAGGCGGTGCCGCCAGCCCAGCCCTGGCTCCAGCCGACGGAAACGAGCACGTCGGGCCGCCCTTCGCGCGCGGCCGCGCGGCAGGAGGTAAGCCAGTGGCGCATCCGCTTCGCGCTGTCCCACGACGGCGGCAGCTTCATGTGCGGCTCGTTGCGGATGTCGATCATGAACCCCGGCACGTCGCGGTAGCGCACGGCGATCTCGCGGAAGTGCGCGGTCTGCCGGACGAACGCCTCACCCTCGGCCATGGGGTCGATGCTCTGCTGCGTGTGGTAGATCACGATGCCGTGCTTCTGCGCGAGCTGCACGCACGCGTCGGAGATGCGCTTGTCCTCCTCGCACGTCCACGGCAGGAAGAGCCGCGTGAACCGGAGGCCCATCGCGCGCATCTGGCAGTAGTCGCGGTGGAAGGACATCGGCGAGCGCGCCACGGTGGGACGCGTCTGCCCCCAGTACGTCTGCGCCCCCATCCAGAATCCCGGCCGCCCGTCGAGCGCGAACCGAGAACCGGCCTGCGTGAGCTTCGGGCCGGCGGCGATCACGGACGGGCTCCACACCACGAACGCGCCTGGCTCGCGGTCGAGTACGTGCCCCTTCTCGTCCATCAGCTCCGCCGTGAAGCAAACATAGTCCGGCGCGTCCGGCCCGACCGGCCACTCCGCCTCGACGGATGTGTTCGCGCCCGCGGACGCCGTGACGGCGCAGGTACGCGTGCCGAGCGCGCGCCCCTTCTCGTCCGACAGCGTGAACCGCACCGTCGCGCGGCGCTCCTTCGCGCCGAAGTTCCCCACGCGCGCCCGCAGGCGCGCCGTCTCGCCCACGCGGTAGCAGGCGTAGGACGTGGTGGTCTCGTTGAGCGCAAAACGGTCGAGCAGCTTCCGCGCGACGGCCCGCGCGAACGCGGCGGCCGACGCGTCGCCGGCGGAGAAGAGATCGACATTGTCCACGCCGAAAATCGCCCAGGCCGATCCGGCGAACGTTCCCGAATGGTGGTAGACGAACGCGGCGGCGGGACCGCGGTCCGTGCCGTCGGCGGCGTACGCCTCGAGGATCGGATGCCACGCGCAGCGGTTGGCGTCGTAGCCATGCCCGTTCACGCCCAGCTGCGCGATGGCGGCGAGGCCCGCGCACGGCCCCGTGCGCGAAAACGCCGGAAGGTCCGTGCCCGCCAGCGCGGGCGCGGGCGCGAGACGCGCCACCTGGCGCAGTTCGAACGAGGGATCGAACGCGTTGACCTGCGTGGGAAGCGGATGGATCGCGTCGCGGATGCGCGCCGTGCGCGTGTTGATCTGCGGCGGCTTCCGCGCGCGCAGGGCGGCGGAGGGATCCACGCCCGCCTTGAGGTCGGCGAACGCCACGCCCATGCGCAGACCGTCGGCGGCCTCGCCCGGCCCCGGACCGAACGATACGGACGTCACGGCGTCGAAGTTCAGCCGGTCGCCCGGGCCGCCGCGCCCGACGGCCGGCGAATCGTGCCAGTTCGCGAAGTCGGAGGGACAAAAGCGGTATTCCGTCCAGTCGGACGTCACGGGCACATGCACCTGCCAGCGCGAGCCGTCCTGTTCGTCCAGCTCCAGCGTCAGGCGCTTGGCGCCCGTTGCCGCGCGGGCACGGAAAGACAGCAGGCTCTTGCCGGCAAGCGCGCCCTTCGGCAACCGCATGGCCGCCGTCGCCCACAGGTGGAACCCCTCGCTGCGGACCTCGACGGACGGCAAGCCGTCCGGTCCGGAAACGTCGACGACCGTGGCCTTTTTCCCGGGCGGCGTGCTCGGACGCCAGCCGGATGCGGGAGCGAGGGTGATCGGCGTGTCGGCCGCCGGATACGGCAGGTCCGTGCGGGTATTCCAATGACCGTCAACGAAATAGACGGGCTTGTCGAAA
>JAFRNO010000102.1 GCA_017430155.1 Kiritimatiellia bacterium
GAAACTGCGGCTTCGGGCGCGACGCGCACAGGCGCTTCGGGTCGTAGGGCGCGTGCGCGGGATCGTAGGGCCACGTCACCGTCCACGGTGCGTCCGCCCCGATCTCGACGCCCTGCTGCAGCTCGAACCTCCTGAACACGGCGCGCGAGGCGTACACCTCCATCACGATGCAACTCCAGTTCTGGAGCGTGGGGTTCTGCCGTCCGACGAAATCGCCGCCCCACTGCGCGAGGCATCCCACGCTCACGTTGGTGAACGCGCCCTGCCAGATGTTCTGCTCGTTGCGCAGGGAACCATGCGCGTGCCCCGTGATGTTGATCACCTGCGGGTACTTGGAGAGGACGCCGCGGCGGCCGCTGCTGCCCCACGAACGCGAGTTCTCGGTGGTGCCCAGCGGCGGCACGTGGTCGAAGATGAAGACCGGCTTGCCGGGGTTCGCGGCGCACGCCTTGGCGATCATCGACTCGTAGCGCTTGGCGTCCAGCCACTGCGGGAACACGAGGAACGTGAATCCCTTGTGCGAGATCTCGTCATACGCCTCGTTCGGGATGCCGAGAAGTTCCTTCACCTTCGGGAAGGCGAGAAGCGGATTCTTGGAATCGTCCTCGGGGTAGTCCATCCGGTCGTGGTTGGCCCACACGTACAGCTCGCGCGGCGCCGTCGCGGGGTCGGGGTAGGTCTCGCGCCGGACGGCGCTGTAGTGCGCGTAGCCCTCGGGGTAGAACTTGTCGGCGATGTCGCCGCAGTTCACGATCATCTCCACGCCGTGTTTCTTGAAGAGCTGGTACGCGAGCTCCACGCGCTCGCAGGACTGCCGCGTCTTGCGCACATGGGTGTCGGTCACAAGCCCCACCTTGAACAGCGGCTTCTCACCGTCCGCAAGGGCGGGACATGCGACCGTCGCCGCCAGCCCGCCAATGAACCCGCGCCGTCCGACACTTGGCAGACCAGACAGCTTTATCTCACATGTTCTTCCTGTTATCATGGATTCTTCCTTTCACTCGTCCCGAGGCGGTAGACGCAGAGGTTGTCGAACCAGGCGCTTGCGCCCGGCTCCAGACGCGCGCTGAGCAGCACGACGAACCGGTCCGCTCCGGCCGGCACGCGCACGAGGCCGCGCGCCCGCCGCCAGGCGTCCGCCTTCCCTTCGGGGATCGGCACGCCGACGCTGGGGATGCCCCACTGCCAGCGCCCCTTCAGCTGCCAGGACGCGGAGACGGACACGTTCTCGCCGCGCACGGACACCTCGACGGCATACACCTCGCCCGTCGTCACGCCGTCGACATGGAACGTGTAGCAGCCGTTGCCCGTGCCGTCGATCCGCAGCGACTCGGAATCCCCGTCGCCGCACGTGCGGTCGACCGCGAACTTCCCCTTGTTGAGGCGGTCGTCCTGCCAGACGCCGTACTTCTCCGCGGCGCGGTTGACGCGGTCGGACGACGCGAGGAGGCGATCCATGTTCTCCGCAAGCCAGCCGGCCGGATCCTTCAGGCGACCCATGACGTCGTAGAGCCCCGGAATGCACGCGTCCCACGTGCCCTCCTTGGTGAAGCGCGCCACGCGCCTCGCGTCAGCCTTGCTCCACGACACCCACCCGCGTTTCTCGCCGTAAATCCAGATGTACTCGTCCGCCGCCTGCGTGGCCTGTTCGAGGTTGAGCTCGAAATGCCGCGTGCGCGACCCGTCCACGGGCCCGAAGTACCAAGGCGAATTCGTGGGGTTGATGTAGCAGTCGAGGTAGAGGCCGAACCCGGCGCGGACCTGCGCGCGGTACTTCGCGCGGTTCTCCGGGGCGATGAGCGACAGCGCGCGGGCACGCTGGAACGTGGCGGACTTGAAGAAGTCGCCGCGCTCCGCCTCGTAGCGGTAGGCGTGCTCGTTGCCGTCAACGAAACGCGCCCCGGGCGGCAGCGCGTCGAGCAGGCCGTTGATGAACACGGGCCAGAGGTCGCCCTGCGCGCGTACGTCGGCGCACGGCGTGTCCGAGACGAAGTAGTTCGGACGCACCGAGAGCCACCAGAACGACAACAGCGCCATGTCGGGAAACTCGCGGAACATCGCCGCGCCCACCTGCGCGCCGCGGGCGCGCGCAAGGCGCGCGGTCTCGTCGTAGGGCGGGTCGCTCGTCAGGCGACGGTACTGCCGGGCGCGCGGGTAGTCCTCGGGGTCCACGAGGAGACCGCGCAGACCGCCCTCCTTCGCGAGCCAGGCCATCGTGCCCATGTTCGCGGCGAAGGACGCCCACGCAGCGTCGTTCGTCCAGGCGAGGCGCTTGGGCGGCGCCCACATCGCGAAGAGGAAGCTCTCGCGGAGTCCGCGATGGCGCACGATCTCGCGGAAGACCGGAATCAACCCCTTCAACTCGTCGCGCGTCCGGACCTTGCCGTCCATCGGCACGAGACGCGGTCCCACGCGCCCGTCCGGCGCGGTGACCCGGGGCATGAGCGCCACGCCGTCGAGGCCCGTGCGGTCGAACTCGTCCGCGTGCGCGAGCACCTCCTCGGGCGTGACGGCCAACAGGTCCCAACCGTGGCCGATGTATTTCCGGCGCAGCGCGCAGTCGTCCGCGCCCGCGCACCAGACGGCGGCGAACGCCGCCGCGACAAAGAGCCGTTTGTTGTTCATGTCCCCAGTCTACCATTTCCGGTGACCGGAGACAAGCGTGGAAACATGCACATCAATGCGTTTCGTGCGGATCAACGACCTTGACGAACAAGCTGGAGGAATCGCCATACGCCTGAGCGGCAACCGTCAACGTCAACGACATCTGTCCTCCTGACGTTACGGTTTCGTCAATGGTGAACGGCAGGAAGTTGCAGTTGCTCGCCGTGCCGCCTAGACAAGCCGCCAACGTCCCGGCACCCCGTAACGAGAAAGACTTGTTTGGAACAAGATTCGCGGCACGACCCTTCAGGGCGCTTTCCGGCACCGTGAAGACGAGCCGCCAGCTCCCCTCGCCCAGAGGCTGCCACACCGTGATGCGCACCTGGCCGGAGAGTTGCGCGGGGACGGGCTCGCCGCTGGGGGCGGGGGTGTCGTCGCCCGTCAGGCCGCTCACCGCACCTGCGCCGGGGTCGCTCTCCGGATCGGCCGCGTTGCCGCCCGAGCCGCCCGTCACCGTCACGCCGCTCTCGGCCGTGACCGTGCCCGTGAAGCCGTCGGGGACGGCGATCGCCGGCGCACCGTTTCCGGCCGCGTGGCCGTCCTCGCCCAGCGTCTCGTCCGCGCCGTCGCCGCCCGAGACCGTGCCCGTGCCCGTGATCGACAGCGTGGTGTTCGTGCCCTCGAGCACGATCGCCGGCAGGCCGTCCGGGGCGGCGGCGTTGCCCGCCGCGTCGCCGTCAGGCCCAGCGATCGTGTTGCCGTTCAGGTGGATCTCGATCGCGTCGACGTCCGGCACGACGACAGGTCCCGTGATGTCGTTCGTCACCGAGACGACCCAGGTTCCGGAATCGGGGTCGTAGGTGATGTCGGCGTTGCCGTCGAACGCCTCCTCGAGCGCCTTGTAGTCCTCGTCCAGCACCCACTTCACGCTGTCCACCCAGGCCGCGTCGCGGTAGTCCGTGTCCGTCACGCGCACCTTCTGGTAGACGAACCGCACGGAATACTCGCCGTCGAGGTCGATGGACTGGACCGTCCAGTCCGTCTCGCCCGTCAAGCGGCTGCGCACTTCCGTCACGCCGTCCTTCGTGAGCTCGAGGTAGCACATGGCGCCGTATCCCTGCGCGTCCACGGGCTGGCAGCTCGTCTTCCACGCCCAGGAGAGGGTGCCGCGGCCCTTGATGTCGGTCGCGATCCATTCGGACGCCTCGAAGTTGTTCGTCACCGTCCCGCTCTGCATCGCATGCGTGCCGTCGTACACGACGATGTCCTGCGCGAACCAGCTGGCGTCGCCGCCGGAGGTCCAGTGGAGCGGCTCGCCCGGCTCGTCGCCGTCGCCGCCGTCGGTGAAGACGTCGCCGATGTCGTCGCCGCCGTCGGACGTGGCCGAGGGCGTGAAGCGCACGTTGTCGATCCAGCCCGTCGCGTCGCCGTCGCCGTCGTTGCGGAAGACGAACTCGACCACATGCTCGCCCTCGCCGATGATGCGCGTCGTCTTGTTCGTCCAGGCGGTGGCGCCCGTCGCGGAGGAGACGGCCTCGCCGTCGATCAGCACGGCCAGCACCGCGGCGGGGCTGTTCTCGCCCGCGCCGGCGTCGACCGCCCAGCTCCAGGCGAGCGTACCGCCGTTGGTGACGACGGTCGAGAGCACCGTCTGCTCGCCCGCGCCCAGCCAGTCAGGCGTGCGCGCCGAGGGGGCGCTTCCCGCCGGGTTGCCGGAATCGACCGTCCAGGGACGCTCCTCGTCGTTCGTGAACGTGAGCTCCTTGTCGCCTTCCTCGCCCGCGCCGACGGCGTCGCCGATCTCGGCGTCCGTCGCGCCGGGGATGTTCGCCCAGCTGATGCTGTCGACCCAGCCGCAGTCGGCGGCACCGTCGCCGATCGCGTCCTTGAAGTAGATCCACTTGACCGTATGCGGCCCCGGCGCGAGCTCCAGCGTCTTGCGCGTCCAGTTCCGCTCTCCCGTGATGCGGTCCGCCTCGACGCCGTCGACGTAGAGCACGAGGAAGTCGCCCCAGGTGCTGTCGCCGACCGTCGTGCCGCCTTCGCTGCTCACCTTCCAGTAGAACTCCAGCGTGCCGCCGTGGTCGACGCTCATCTCCAGCGTCGAGGACGTGTTGGGGATGCCGGCGTTGCCGCTCTTCAGCGAGCCCGAGCCGTAGAACGACGTCGTCGCGTCCACCGTCCACGGATAGTCGTTGGTCACGCTGGCGTTGGCGGCGATGGGGTCGGGCAGCGGGCCGCTTCCCGGCGTCGTGAACACAATCCCATCCTCGGGACCGGTGAAGTCGGTCGCGTCTGCGATCTGCTCCGAGTCGGGAACGCCGCCGACCGTCACGCTCGACGCGCTGCCGCCCTCGCCGAGCGTCACCGTGCCATCAGGGGCGATCTCCGCCGGGCCAGTCACGGTCGTGACCGTCGTCGTGCCGTCGCCGTTGTCGACCGTAAGCGTCACCGTCTCGTCCGCGTCGAGCGTGGTCGTCCCGTCCGCGCCCAC
>JAFRNO010000103.1 GCA_017430155.1 Kiritimatiellia bacterium
AGCAACGTCACGTCCGGCGGACGGCTCATCGTCGCCGGGTCGGCGCCTGGCGTCCTGGTGTCGAACACGGATTTCATCGTCAACTGCACGCTGTCTGTCGGGGCCAAGCCGTTCGTCGTGCGGAAATACGAGTCGCTGTGGACAAACAACAACTACAAGGTAAGCTCGCCGGGCGTCATAACCGTCCTCGGGTCGTTCGTCCCCACCACGGACTACTTCTGGGCCGCCACGCTGGCGGACGGCGCGACGCTCGACCTTTCGACGCGCTCGACCGCGCTGCCGTCCGTCTCGGCGTCCACCGCAGGCGCGCGGGAGATCGCCTTCGATGAAAACGCGAAGATCGGCGTGAAGGTCGGCGAGCGGCGTGTCATGAATTCCAGGCTGATGTCGTGGACGGCGGAGACGAAGCCTGCGAACGTCGATACGGTGGAGTTCACCCACGTCGACACGCCTCCGCTGTACAGGTTCAAGGCAAAGGACGACGGCCTCTACGCCGTCCCGCTCAACTTCATCATACTCTTCCGCTGATTCGGCGGCAAATCAAAAGGATAGATTCGACATGAACAAGAAACGGTTGTATGCATTGGCCGCTGCGGTCTGCGCGGCTGCAGTCCTGGCGAAGGACGCGGAAAATGGCGAGGACGCCTGGAACGAGCACGACGATCCGCTCGCCAAGGGCGAGAAGCCGTGCGTGACGTGGGCGAAGCTGAACACGCTCGCCCCCGGGCTGAAGGAGGTCGGACGGCTCGCCGTGCGCAACGCGAAGGACATCAAGTCCTCCAAGTGGTCCATCGGCTGCGAGACGCTCGACCGCGACTACGCGCGCTGGGACGTGATGAAGCGTTTCCTCGGGCCGCTCGGCGCGAAGCGCGGGCGCCTCTTCTCCGGCTGGGCGAAGACCGAGCGGGAGAAGGGCGCGTACGACTTCACCTGGCTCGACCCGCAGGTGCGCGAGATGGCGGCCATGGGCGTGAAGCCGTGGATCTGCCTCTCGTACGGCAACCCCCTGTACGGGAGCGACTTCAACCTCGGCATGAAGATCAAGCCGGTCACGGGCAACCCGGAGGCGTTCGCGGCGTGGCTGCGCTACGTGACGGCCTGCGTCGAGCGCTACAAGGACGTGGTGGACGAATGGGAGATCTGGAACGAGCCGTTCCGCCAGGGGCCGGACTATGCGGAGATGTTCTACCGGACGGCGAAGACGATCCGCGCCATCCAGCCGACGGCGAAGTGCCTCTGCACGGCGATCACGTTCCCCGACGACTACACGTGCGTGCTCGAGAAGCTCAAGGCCGAGAATGCGCTCGACCTCGGCTCGTACTTCATCTACCATCCGTACACGCCGAATCCGGACGACGCGTTCAAGAAGCGCGCCGAGCGGCTGCTCAAGCTCGTCAAGGGCTACAGCGACACGTTCGAGATCCTGCAGGGCGAGACGGGATGCCCGTCGCAGCTTGAGTTCGGCCACGCGCTCAAGCGCATCGAGTGGTCGGAGTACGCGCAGGCGAAGTGGGACCTCCGGCGGACGATCGACGACGCGGCGCGGTCGATCCCGTCGAGCATCTTCACGCTGATCGACCTGCAGTACACATTCATGCTGCAGAGCTTCGGCCTCGTGCGCTCGAACACGCTGAAGGACTTCATCTACCGCCGCCCGAGCTACTACGCGATGCAGCACGTGTTCAGCCTCATCGACGACGACACCCTGCCGAAGCGGATGGACGAGAACCTCGCCTACGACGTGACGTCCCGCTACGACCCGCGCGACACGGCGCACCACACGCTGAAGGCGGTCCGCTTCACGCGGTTCGGGAAGCCCCTGCGGTTCTACTGGCTCTCCGACCGCATCCCCACGCACGAGCTCGGCTTCGACCGCGTGACGTTCAAGGTGCCGGGGCATCTGGCGGACCTTCTCTGGGTGGAGATGATCACGGGCCGCGCGTTCGAGATCCCCGCCGGCAAGCTCTCCTACGAGGACGGCAAGACGGTCATCTCCGACCTGCCGATGTGGGACTCGCCGGTGCTGGTCGCCGAAAGGGCCGCCGTGCCCCTGCGCAAGGGAAAGTAAACAAGAAAGGAAGTGGTCATGCAGGGAATGCATGGATACGCGGCGGCCGCGCTGGTTCTCGGCGTGGCGCTTGCGGCGAACGGCGCAATCGAGATCACGTGCGACTATCCCGGCGGCAACGTGAAGGTGGAGAAGATCGACGAGGCGGCGGGCGTCGTCAAGGTCGCCCCCGACCTGCGCGACACGAAACACAAATGGTTCCACTTCGACTTCACGCTCTCCGGCGCGGCCGGGCGCACGCTCCACTTCCAGTTCCCGTCCAACAGCTTCAACTACCTCGCCACGCTCGGCCCGGCGATCAGCCGCGACGGCGGAACGACGTGGCGCTGGCTGAATTCGGACGGCACGCGCCACGAGCCGGGCAACGCCTTTGACTATACGTTCGGCGCCGACGAGAACAAGACGCGCTTCGCCGTCTCGATCCCCTACAACCAGAAGCACTGGGACGCGGCGACGGCGCGCTGGCGCGGGAAGGAGGGCGTGACGTTCGGCGTCCTCTGCAAGTCGCAGAGCGGAAAGCGCGACACGGAGCTCCTGCGGATTCCCTGCCGGAAGGGGAACGCGAAGTGGATCTTCGCGTTCACGGCGCGCCACCACGCCTGCGAGACGACGGCCAACGCCGTCATGGAGGGCGTGATCGACGAGGTCCTCTCCGGCTCGAAGGAGGGCGAGTGGATCCGCGACAACGCCGACTGCGTGTTCGTGCCGTTCATGGACAAGGACGGCGTGGAGAACGGGGACCAGGGGAAACACCGCGCCCCGCACGACCACAACCGCGACTACACGGCAGAGATCTACACGTCGGTCAAGGCATTCAAGAAGCTGCTGGTGACGGAGTCGGAAGGGAAGCAGATCGTGTTCTTCGACCTCCATTCGCCGATGATCCGGCCCCGCGGCAAGACCGGCTCGTCCGACAACGTCTTTACGTTCTCCACGCCGAACCCTCGTCTCGCGGACCGCGTGGCGACGTTCCGCCGCCTGTGGGCGGAGGAGCAGAAGGGCAAGGCGCTCGTGTACGACGGCAAGTACGACGACGGCGGGTCGAAGCGGCAGAACGCGCGTCTCGCGAAGGCGCGCAAGACGGGCCTCCAGAACTCGCGCGGCTGGGTGGAAGGACTGTCGAACTGCTGGTTCTCGATCTGCTGCGAGTTCGGCTATTCCCTCTGCGGGGGCGTCTTTACGCAGGACGGGGGCCGCGAGCTCGGCCGCGGCCTCCTGAAGGCCGCCTCGCGCACCTGCAGCCAGGCTTCTGAGACGAAGTTGTCCGGGAAGTGAAATCAAGAAGCGTTGTAAAACAGAACAAGGAACAAGAAAGACATGGCTACGATCACAATCATAGGTTCGGGCATGATGGGCAGCGCGCTGGCGTTTCCCGCCCGCGAGAACGGCAACACGGTGCGACTCGTGGGCACGCACCTCGACCGCGAGATCATCGACGAATGCCGCAAGACGAACCGCCACCCGAAGTTCGCGAAGCATTTCCCGAAGGGCATCCCGCCGTTTCCGGCCGGCTGCGAGTTCTACCAGATCGAGCAGATGGACGAGGCGGTGAAGGGCGCCGACCTCGTCATCGGCGGCGTCTCCAGCTTCGGCGTGGACTGGTTCGGCGAGGAGGTGCTGCCGCGCATTCCTGCGGACGTCCCCGTCCTCTCCGTGACGAAGGGCCTCCTGGACCGGGACGACGGCCGGCTCCTCTGCTACCCGCAGGTGTGGGAGGAGCGCCTCGCCGCCAGGGGCGTAAGGCGCGACATCTGCGCGATCGGCGGCCCCTGCACGAGCTACGAGCTGGTGGCGCACGACCAGACGGAGGTGGCGTTCTGCGGCAAGGACCTCGACGTGCTGCGCAGGATCAAGGCGATGATGGCGACGGACTACTACCACGTCTCGCTCTCCACGGACGTGGTGGGGATCGAGAGCGCGGTGGCGCTCAAGAACGGCTACGCGCTCGGCATCGCGCTCACGATCGGTCTCAACCAGAGGGCGTTCGGGCTGGACTCGGAGCTGCACTTCAACTCGCAGGCGGCGGTGTTCGGCCAGGCGGCGAAGGAGATGAGCCGGCTCCTCGACCTGCAGGGGGCGGGCACGCTAGACAACCTCTGCGTGGGCGTTGGCGACCTGTACGTGACGGTGTACGGCGGCCGCACGCGCCTGGTGGGGATCCTGCTCGGGCGCGGGCTGGACATCGACGAGGCGCGCGAGGAGCTGAGGGGCGTGACGCTGGAGTCTCTCGTAGTGGCGGTGCGCGTGGCGCGCGCCGTGAAGAAGCGCATCGCCGCCGGCAAGCTCGCCGCCGCCGACTTCCCGCTTCTCCTGCATACGGACGAGATCCTCACCGAGAAGAAGCCGGTGAACATCCCATGGGAAGCCTTTACGTTCGAGAAGTGAAAGATGGAAAGACGCGAATTCCTCGCGCTCGGCGCGGGGGCCGGGCTCGCCAGCCGTTTTGCAGCTTGGGGGGATAGTCCAAATTGTTCTTCCTCTTGCGGGAAAAGACCGGAATATGTTATGATATCCGCAGGTACGATTGAAGTCAGGCAGTGTTTGCGCGCCGCGAACGCGGTGCGCGCCGTAAAGAAGGAGCGCAAGATGAGGAGAACGAGAATCGGTGCGGCGGGTGCCGCGATGGTGATGCTCGCAGGGGCTGCGGGCGCGGCCACGTACACGTGGACGGGCGGGGCGGGGG
>JAFRNO010000104.1 GCA_017430155.1 Kiritimatiellia bacterium
ACCCCGGAACTTCATCTTGCCGCCCTTGTGGAAGAGCTGCCGCTGCAGGAACGTGAGGTTGAACATCTCCACGTCGGCGCCGTCCTCAATGTAGAGCGCATACGAGGACGCCTGACCGCAGATCGTGCCGGAGCCGTACGACTTGCCGTTGAGCCCTTCCAGCCGCACCTTGCCCGAGAACGTGACGCCCGGACGGCGTTCCTCGATCGACGACTGCCCCTTCCCTTCCTCGCCGATGCGGAAGCCGCCCGCCGCCAGCGAACCACCGGCGAAAACGGCCTTTCCGCCGTACACGTTCAGCCAGCCGCCACCGCCGTCACCGCCCGTCACCTCCACCGTCGCGTTCGTCGCAAGCAACGAGGCGTCCGCATATGCAACCATGGTGATTCCGCCTGCGACCGTGTTCGTGGTCCCCTCGTCAAACACCCACGCGCCGTCGTTCACGGTGAAATTCAGGAAACTGTTCGCTGCCCCTCTCAGGATGCCCGTACCGCCGATCACCCCCGTTCCGTTCTCCACGTTGCCGCAGGTCATCGTCCGGGCGTCCGCGCCTGTCTGCGCGCTCTGGATGCTCTTCTCGAAAATCGTCGTGCCGTGCCCCACGCGCACGTCGATGTCCTCGTCGGACAGGAGGATGGGGTTCTTGAAGCGGAGAGTCCCGGCGCCGGCCGCGCCGTTCAGCAACAGGCGGCGATAGTTGCCGACGGGCTTCCATGTGGCGCCCGCGCCGCCGATGTCCACCTCCAGCTCCCCGCCGTCCGCCGCGCAGTACGCGAGGTAATTGGTGCCGTCGGCAGGCACGAAGATCTGTCCCGCGCCCGATCCGAGGGACGCCGTCGCGCGCCCGTTCCAGCCGCCCCAGCCGCCGTACGCGCCGCCGAGGGCGTTCGATTCGGACACGAGCCGCAGGCAGTCCGTCGCCGCGAGTCCCTGCCCGAACGCCGCCACGAGCGTCCCGTTCGTGATGGTGAAGCTGCCGCCCCAGTCGTTCTCGCCCGTCAGGGTGAGCGTCGCCGTGCCGTCCAGGATGCCGCCGTACGTGTTCGTGATGGAGTCGGAAACGGTCATCGGCGTGCCGGGCATGAACAGCTCGGGGCCGGTCGTCGCAACCTTGACGAGCGCGCTCGCGAAGAACGGGTCGATGCGCGAGGGGCCGTAGTCGAGGTCGAAGTCCGTCCCCGTGTCGCTGAAGTAGTAGGCGCCCCGCACCGTGTCGTACAGGCCGGCCCGCCCGCCCTTCACCATCGGCACGAGGTTCACGATCAGGTTACCGCCCGTCGGCGCGTCGTAGATCTGCGCGCCGTAGAGGCTGATGTGCGCACCGGCGTTACCCATCGTCGATGCAGTGGCGTTGCCGCAGAAGAATTCAAATCTGCCGTTCGACGCAGCCGTAGAGGCCGCGCCGTTCAGGGTATTGATTTTACCACCGTTCACATAAAGGCCGGCGCGGCTCGCCTCGATCCGGTAGAAAACATTTGATGTGGCTCCCGACACCTGAGAGCCATTGGCACCGTTATAGTCGAAACGCCATTTTGTTCCGCCGATGGTAAAGAGATTGAACTTCGGCGTCACGTCTCCAGTTCCGTCGCGGTTCGTGAATAACGCCGCGTTTGACGTGTATTTGTTGGCGATCATCCCTTGCATGCAGACACGATAGTTCATGTAAAAGTCAAAATCGGAAAGGACGATGCGCTCCTTGGACTTCGACCGGATGAAGTCGAGCGCGTAGTCGTAGGCGTAGTCGAACGGGTCGCTGGAGAGGATGAAGTGGATCGCCTTCACCGAGTCGCCCCAGCCTTCCGGCGCGGCGTACGTCCAGGTGTTCGTCTCGGGCGTGACCGTGCCGAGCCGCTCGACGTGCGCCCAGCCGTTCGTGCCGTCGCCGCTGTCGGCAGGCCCGTAGACGGCCCACAGGCTGTTCGTCTCGTGCGCGTGGTCCGCGAACGACACGCTGAACGCGCCGTCCTCGAACGACGCCGACACGGTTCCCGTGTTTCCGTACGCGGCGGCGATGGACGCCGCCGCCAGGATCAGGACTAGTCTTTTCATTTTCCGGGTCCTTTCGCTTTCTGGGTGGTGTTCTCATGATTCTCCCGCATGAGCGCGCCGATGGCGGCGAACCGGTGGCGTTTCGCCCGCTTGTAGCTGCCGCACCGCGTGGTGAGCACCACCGCGAACCGGCGGCGCTTCAGGTCGAAGAGCACGGTCTGCCCGCTCCATCCGGAGTGGAAGAGCGACGTGCCGAAGAGCTCCTTCGGGAGGTCGTCCGTGTAGGACATCCAGCCGAACGTGCGCGCGCCTTCCATCGTGTTCGTCGGCGACGGCGCGATGAGGGCCATCTCCGCCGCGCCGAAGAGCCGCGTGCCGTCGTCGCACACGCCCCCGCGCAGGTAGACGCGCATCAGCCTGGCCATGTCCTCGGCCGTCGAGAAGAGGCCCGCGTTGAACGTGGCGATGCCGGCCGCCCAGAGGGGACGCGCCCAGGGGTCGGAGATGACCCCGCCGGACGGCGTGGTGATCGTCTGCGCGAGCCGCGTCCGCTCGATCGAGGGCAGCGGCGCGCCGAGCGACGTGTCCTTCATCCCCGCCGGGAGGTAGATCTCCCTGCGGCAGAACGCCGCGTCGCCGCACCCGGCGATCGCCTCGAACGTCTGGCCGAGGAGCATGTAGTTGCGGCAGGAGTAGGCGACCCTGTCCGGCGACGGCTCCGCCGGCGGAAGCGAGAGGAGCTTCCTCAGCATGGCCTGCGGGTCCTTGTCGCGGTAGACGCGCGGCTTGCCGTCCGCCTCGCCGAAGCCGGACCGGTGGTTGGCGAGGTCGCGGATCGTCACCTTCCGCGTGAGCGGCGCCGAGTAGGCGGAGAGGTAGTTCGTGAACGGCGCGTCGACGTCCACCTTCCCGCGCGCGTGGGCGACCAGGTACGACGTCACGCCGGCCGCCACCTTCGTGACGCTCGCCATGTCGATCACCGTGCGCGTCGTCATGGGGATGGTGTGGGCGGCGTCCGCCCAGCCCCAGGACGCGGAGACGTCGATCCCGTCCACGCCTCCCGCCACCACGGCCGCGCCGTGGATCACGCCGTCGCGCATGTCCGCCTCGAAGAGGCGCGCGCATTCCGTCAGCGCGCCGCCGGACGCGACCAGCGCCGCGGCCGCCAAAGCCGCGCAGAACTTCATTTTCATTGCCTTGTTTTTTCCTTTCATTGCCTCTCCAACTCCCTTCCGCCAGTGGTCCCAGCAGTTCAATGCGCTGTTATGATAGCATATCGCCGCCCCCGCCGACAACTGCATATTTCCAACGGCAAGTTGCACGATCCATACGGGCGCGGCGGAAAGTCCTTGCCCGCGCCCGGCGGAAATGGTAGACTACCCGACATGAAACCCTACAACGTGCTTGTGGTGATCTCGCCCGTAAGCGGACCGCGTCTCGCCGGCGTGGCACGTTACGCGAAGGAGCACGGCTGGTACCTCATGGTGCAGGACCGGCCGAGCGTCCTGCCGCTCGTGTGGCGCTACGACGGCGCGCTCATCACGCTCCGCACGGACGCCGTGATGGCCGATTGCGTGCGGCGTCTCCGCCGCGCCGGCACGCCCGTGGTGGACATGACGATCAACCGGCCGGACATCCGCCTTCCGCGCGTGATGAGCGACCATGCCGCCCTCGGGCGCCTCGCCGCCGAGCACTTCGCCGAACGCGACTTCCGCCACGCCGCCTGGTTCTCCTTCGGCTGGTCGCACGTCCACAGGCTGCGCTTCGACGCGCTGGCCGCCACCTGCCGCCGCCTCGGCATGGACGTTCCCCTGAAGTGGATCTACGAGGACATGGCCTCCCCCGCCCGTTTCAGCGACTGGCGCGCCTTCGCGCGCGCGATGGGCGTGCGGCTCCGCTCGGCCCCCCGTCCCCTCGCCGTCCTCACCTACAACGAGTCGGACGCCGTGCGCCTCCTGACCGTCTGCCGCGAGCAGTCCATTTCCGTTCCGGAGGAGGTGGCGCTCCTCTCCATCGGCAACGACCCCATCCTCTGCGAGAACCAGGCCGTCACGCTCTCCTCCATCGACCAGAACCTCGAGCGCGACGGCTACGAGGCCGCCGCCCTTCTCGAACGGCTGATGGCCGGCGAGCCCCCGCCGCGCGCGCCGATCCTCGTCCCGCCGGCCGGAATCGTGACCCGGCAGTCCACGGACACGCGTGCCGTCGCCGACCCGACGCTCCGCCGGGCCCTGGAGCTGATCGGCGAGAACCTTGCGCGCCCCTACGGCGCAGACCAGCTCGCCGACGCGCTCGGGCTTCCGCGCTACAAGGTAGACCGTCTCTTCGCGTCGGGCCTCGGGCGCTCCGTCGGCGCGGAGTTCCTCCGCCAGCGCATCGCCCGCGCGAAGATGCTCCTCAAGAACCGCACGCTGACGCTGTCGGACATCGCCCGCCAGATCGGCTTCTGCCACGCCTCCTACCTTTCGAACACGTTTAAGCGCGTCACGGGACTCTCGCCCAAGGCCTGGTCGAAGTCATAGGCGGCCTCCGCCGCGCCCGCATCGTCGCCGCGTAGCCCGCCGGAATCGTCCGCCGTCCGAGCATCCTGTCCATCTCCTGGTTCTTCTCAGACGCGAGCTCCGGCGCGGACACGCCCCTGTCCGCCGGCTTCGCGGCCAGCAGAGAACGGTCTGCGGACTCCCCATCGGCAATCTTCTCCATTTGAGGATGGCATATTTGTGGAGACGTATGGATCGTTCCATCCCTGCCCTGCGGATTGACTCTCCAGATCGTCCAAAGCACAATCACCGCAACGACCATCAAGCACATGATGACGAAGCGCACCACTCGCCTTTTTGCGTGCCCGATTTCGTTCATGTGCATCACACGGCAATTGCTGTAATATGCCTTAGACACCGTTATCACCTCCCAAATACGTCACTTCCTTTTCAACCGCCCCGCGCCAGTCAAATCTTCTACCAGGGGCAGATCGTTGTACCTTATCGCGATCCGCGAGCATCTTCCATCGACAGCACGACGCCACGTGACATGCATATTCTGCGCGGCAAACCAAAACGTCTGCCCCCCACCCGCCGAGGCCGCTTCCTTCGCGCAAAAGAGAACATCGGACTCCGGCAGTTTGGCAAGCAATCCGCACTCCATTGCGACACCGTCGTTTCCCCAGAAAAGAGAATACGGCCCGTCGCCATACAGGAGTCGAGCCTTGCCATGCCTCTTCTCCATGTAAGGACGTACC
>JAFRNO010000105.1 GCA_017430155.1 Kiritimatiellia bacterium
ATCGCGCCCTCGCCCGCGCCCTTCTTGAACACGAGCGGCAGCACGCCGAAGATGAAGCTCCAGGCCGTCATCATCACGGCGCGGTAGCGCAGGTTCGCGCCGTTCAGCGCGCTCGTGGGCACGTCGAGCCCGCGCGCGTGCTCCTGTTTGGAGAACTCGACCATGAGGATGGCGTTCTTCGCCGAAAGGCCGATCAGCATCACGCAGCCGAGCTGGGCGTAGACGGAGAGGGGCGTATGCGTGAGCCAGAGACCGAGGATCGCGCCTGCGAGCGCCACCAGCACGGACAGCATCACCGGCACGGGGATCGTCCAGCTCTCGTACTGCGCGACGAGGAACAGGTAGGCGAAGAGCATGGCCATGCCCATGAGCCACAGCAGCTGGCCCTCGTTCTCCTTCTCCTGCAGAGCGAGCGCGCCCCACTCCACCGCGTAGTCCTTCGGGAGGGGGGTGTTCTCGATCATCTCCATGACCTGCGACGAGCTCACGCCGTCCGCCGGCGTCACGTCCACCCACGCGGCGAGCATCTTGTTGTAGCTCATCGTCTCGCGCGGGCCGGCGACGTACTCGATGGCGCCGAGCGACGAGATCGGCACGCTCTCACCCTTGGAGGTGGGGATGCGGATGTCGATAATGCCCTTGATCGACGCACGCCGGTCGGGGTCGTTCTGGAGCTTCACCTCGTAGACGCCGCCCTTGATGTTGAAGTCGTTCACGTAGTAGCTCGCGAGCTTGTTCTGGAGCGTCTGGAAGATGACCTTCGGCGTGAGGCCGAGCATCTCGGCCTTGCGGCGGTCGAGCTTCAGCTCCAGCTGCGGCGTGGAGGCGGTGAAGCCGTGTACGGCGGCCTTCACGAGGCGGTTCATGCGGAACGACGCCACCATCGCGTCCGCCGTCTCGAGTAGCTCCTGCGGCGACTGCCCGGCGAGCGTGCAGAGGTTGAAGCCCACGCCGCTCGACCCGCTGAGGCCCTTGATGGCCGGCGGCTGCGCGAAGCGGAACTCGGCGGCGTAGAGGTCGTCCGTGACTTCCTTGAGCTTGTCCATCACGGCGTCGATGCCCGTCTCCGGCGTCTTGCGGTTGTCCCAATGTTCCAGGCGCACGAGCGCGAAGGCCATGTTCTCGCCCGTCCCCCAGAGGCCGCTGCGCCCGCAGGTGGAGGAGAGCGACTGCACGCCGGGGATCTTCTTCACGCGCTCGTGGAACTCGTCGATCACGGCGATCGTCTGGTCGAGGGTCTGCCCCTCCGGCAGACGGCAGTACACGGAGATGTAGCCGCGGTCCTCCTTCGGGAGGAAGGCGGTGGGCACCTGGCCGGACGTCCACCAGAGGAGCGCGCACACGCCGCCGAGGAGGAGGAGCGTGAGGATGCCCTGCCGCACGAGGCGGCGGACGAAGAACAGGTAGGTCGAGCGCGAGAGGTTGAGCAGCCAGTTGAACGGCGCGAACACGCGTGACGGGCGCTCGGACGGCGGCTTGAGGATGTAGGCGCAGAGGACGGGCGAGAGGACGATCGCGACGACGGTGGAGAGCATGAGAGCCACGCACATCGTCACCGCGAACTGCACGTACATCATGCCCACCATGCCCGAGTAGTACGCGAGCGGCAGGTAGCAGGCGAGCGTGACGAGCGTGGTGGCGATGATCGCGCCGGTGATCTGCTGCATCGACTTCGCCGCGGCCTCCTTCGGCGGCAGCTTCTCCCGCAGCATGAGCGACTGCGTGTTCTCCACCACCACGATCGCGTCGTCCACGAGCGAGCCAATCACGAGGATAAGTCCGAACATCGTGAGCACGTTCAGGGTGAATCCGAGCGGATACAGGACGGCGAACGTGCCGAGGAGCGCGATAGGAATGGCGAGCGTGGGGATCAGCGTGGCGCGGACGTCCTGGAGGAAGAGGTAGGTGATCAGCACCACGAGGACGAGCGCGACGCCGAGCGTGAAGTACGTCTCCTTCAGGAACACGCGCGTGAACGCGGTCGTGTCGTCCGCGAGCACGCCCACCACGCCGGGCGGCATGCGCTTGATCCACTTTTCGACCTCGTCCTTCACGCGCTGGGCGGTCTCGACGGCGTTCGCCTCGGGCGCCTTGTAGACGCTGAGCGACACGGCCGGGTTCTCGTTGAAGCGCGAGCGGATCGTGTAGCCCCGGCAGCCGAGCTCCACGCGCGCGACGTCCTTCACGAGCACCTGCGCGCCCGTCTCGGGGTTCGTGCGCACGACGATGTTCTCGAACTCCTCCTTCGTCTTGAGGCGGCCCTTGACGTTCAGCTTGAAGCTCAGGTACTTGTTCGCGTACTCGCCGCCCACGGTGCCGGCCGCAGCCTGGATGTTCTGGCTCTCGATCGCGCTCTTGATCTCGGAGATGGAGATGTTGAGGCCCGCGAGCATGACGGGATCCAGCCAGATGCGCATCGCGTACATGCGCCCGCCCGTCTCGACGAGCGCCACGCCGTCCATGCGCGCGATGCCGTCCGCCACCTGCTTCTCCACGAAGTTCGAGAGGTCCATGAGGTCCATCTCGCGCCCGTCGGTCATGAACATGTACATGACCATGCGGTCCTCCGGGCTCTTGCGCACGACGATGCCGTTCTGCGTGACCTCGCTCGGGAGCTTCGGCTCCGCGCGCTTCACGGCGTTCTGCACGTTCACGAGGGCGATGTTGGAGGGCGTGCCGGGGCGGAAGATCACGTAGCAGTTGTAGAGTCCCTTGTTGTTGCAGGTCGACTTGTAGTACCACACGTCGTCCACGCCGTTGATCTGGTCCTCGATCACGGTGCCCACGCTGTCGTTCAGCACCTCGGCGCTCGCGCCCGTGTAGCTTGTGGAGACGGTGATCGTGACAGGCGTGATGTTCGGGTACTCGGCCACCGGCATGCGGTGCAGGCAGAGCGCCCCGCAAAGGGATATCACGATGGCGATCACCCACGCCGTGCGCGGGTGGTCGATGAACACCTGGGAGATCGACCTCACTTCGCGGGCTCCACGGTCATGCCCTTCGTGACCTTGTGCCCGCCGACGGCGACGATCCGCTCGCCCGGCTTCAGGCCCTTCTCGACGAACATCACGTCACCCTGCAGGTCGCCGCGCGCGATGTAGCGCCGCTCGACGGCGCCGCCCGCGCCGACCACCCACACGTAGGGCCCCTGCGTGTCCTGTAGCACGGCCGTGGGCGGGATCGCCGGACGCATCACGCCCTTCCG
>JAFRNO010000106.1 GCA_017430155.1 Kiritimatiellia bacterium
AACGGCGGCAGCTTCGTCGCCTTCGACGAGGATCACTTCCAGATCGGCGTGACGCCGTTCGTCGGCCTCGCGGGCACGACCACGCTGGGCGCGGGCGCGACGCTCACGAACGCCGGCGAGGCGCCGTATCCCGTCACGGGCACGCTGTGGGGCTCCGGCACGCTCTCCGGCAAGTTCGCGTTCCGCGGCGGACGCCTCGGCGTGAAGCTCGACGGTTCGGCGTACGAGACGGTCGCGTTCACCAATGCGGACGTGGCGACCTTCGCGGACTTGGACGGCGTGGACTGCGCGGTCGCACGGCTGCCGACCAAGGGCAGGTACCTGCTCGGCGACGCGATGGGCCTCACGGACGCGGCGGCGCGCGCGCTCGACATTGACTTCACGATCAGCGACGGCGTGGACGAGGAGCGTGCCGCGCGCTACACGGCGGACGTGCACTGCGAAGCGCAGGGAGACAAGCTCTATCTCGTCAATCCTGCCGCCGGCGGCTTCCAGGTGATCATCCGGTAGGGAGAACCGTCGAGAAAGGAGCATTGCGAAGTGCTGAAAATGACGAAGATTGGGGTCGTGTGCGCCGCAGCCTTGTTTGCGTGCATGCAGGGACGGGCCGGTTCCGTTCTGGACATCACGTTCGGGCGCGTGTGGGAGGGGCGAAAGGTCTTTGACGCGGAGATTCCGTTCCCGAAGGGCGTTTCGTTCCTGCCCGCAGCGCACTACGCGGCGCCGGCGGACGTCGCGCCGCCGTACACCCTGCACCTCGCGCTTGCGTGCCGGCACCGCGTCGCCGTGTTCGCCGAGAAGGACGGCGAAGTTCGCCTCTCTCGCATCGACGACTGGCCGGAGGGCTTCGACCCGCGTCCTGCGGCGAATCTCACCTCTCTCAGGGTGGTGCCCGGCGGCGGCGCGGGCACGGTCGCCGCCACGCTTTCCGCGGGCATCGGGCAGGCGGCCGACTCTTCTTCACGTTCAGCGCGCGCTTCTTCGGCTCGGCGCTCGGTGTGGGCAGCCTTGATCCCGCCGCGCCCGAGAAGGGCGTGCGCTACGAAGGGCTCATCCTTTTCGACTACGGTGACGGAATCCTCCGGAACGACTTGGCCGCGCATCTCTTCCTCGACGAAGAGACGGGCGAATGGCGCGGCTGGGCATGTAATTTCGTCGCTTTCATGCAGAAAATGATATCAAATCCATTTAGGCCCGTCAATCAGCCACCCAGTAAATATTATATAAGTTAAGAACGCCCGGACGGCGTGACTTTCGTGAATCTGGGCCGCACGTTCGTCCAGTCGTCGAGCAGCGCCTGTGCCTTGGGCGAACCGGTGCGCTGGACATGCTCCTCCAGAAGGTCCATCAGCGCCGCCTCCTCGGCGGACCCGGCCTCGATGGGATAGAGGTCCACCGAATCGAGGTTGCTGTTCAGGTCGAGCGTCGCCGACTCGTCGTAGACGTAGGCGACGCCGCCCGTCATGCCCGCGGCGAAGTTGACGCCGACGGGGCCGAGGATCACGGCCACGCCGCCCGTCATGTATTCGCAGCCATGATCGCCGATGCCCTCCGCGACGAGGGTCGCGCCCGAGTTGCGGATGCCGAAGCGCTCGCCCGCGAGCCCGTTGATGAAGATGGAACCGGATGTCGCGCCATAGGCGATCACGTTGCCGGCGATGGTGTTTTCATCGGGTTTGATAAGCCCGAGGGCAGAACGCGGCGGGGCGATCGTGATGATGCCGCCGGAGAGGGACTTGCCGATGTAGTCGTTGGCCTCGCCGTGCAGGTCGAAGGTGATGCCGCGGGCGAGGAACGCGCCGAAGGACTGGCCGGCGACGCCATTGAAGTCTATCGTTAGAGTGTTTAAGGGTTTGAGGGTTTGACGGTGGGAGACGAGCCAGCCCGAAAGGGCGGCGCCGACGGAGCGGTCGCAGTTGGAGATGGCGCGCGTGAGGGTGGTCTCGCCGTTCATCACGGCAGGAATCAGCTCTCTGGCGTCGTAGTTGTCTTCCGCGTGCGTGGGAGGGACGCGCTCCTGCGCGTCCGCCGCTTTTTCGGCCGCGCAGGGGCGCGATCCCTCCGATGCGGCCAGCAGGTCCCCGAAGTCGAAGCGCGCGCCTTCCTTGGCGACGAGCAGGTCGGTGCGGCCGCGCGCCTCGGCAAGCGAGTGGAGACCGAGCGAGGCGAGGGTCTCGCGCACTTCTTCCGCGAGGAATCGGAAGTATGCCTGAAGGTGTTCGGGTTTCCCGGCGAACTTCCGGCGCAGTTCCTCCTTCTGCGTGGCGATGCCCACGGGGCAGCAGTTGAGGTTGCAGTTGCGGCACTGCACGCAGCCGAGCGAGACGAGCATCGACGTGCCGAACGCGAACTCGTCCGCGCCGAGCATCGCGGCGATCACGATGTCGCGTCCCGTGCGGAGCTGTCCGTCCACCTGCAGCTTCACGCGGTCGCGGAGGTTGTTCTTGACGAGCGTCTGGTGGGCTTCGGCGAGGCCGGGCTCCCACGGGAGGCCGGCGTGCTTGACCGACGTGAGCGGCGCCGCGCCGGTGCCGCCGTCGAATCCGGAGATCACGACCACGTCGGCATGGGCCTTCGCGACGCCGGCGGCGATCGTGCCGACGCCCGCCTCGGAGACGAGCTTCACGGACACGCGCGCACCGGGATTCGCGCACTTGAGGTCGTAGATGAGCTCCGCGAGGTCCTCGATCGAGTAGATGTCGTGGTGCGGCGGCGGGGAGATGAGCGTCGTGCCCGGCTTCGCGTGGCGCAGGCGCGCGACGAACTCGTTGACCTTGTGTGCGGGGAGCTGTCCGCCCTCGCCCGGCTTCGCGCCCTGCGCGAGCTTGATCTGCAGGTCCTTCGCCGAGCGGAGGTACTCGATGGTCACGCCGAAGCGTCCCGAGGCCACCTGCTTGATCGCGCTGTTCTTCTCCGTGCCGAAGCGCTCGGGATTCTCGCCGCCTTCGCCGGAGTTCGACATCGTGCCGAGCCCGTTCAGCGCAAGGGCAATCGTCTCATGCGCTTCCGGCGAGAGCGAGCCGAGCGACATTGCGCCGCCGACGAAGTGCCTGACGATGGAATCGACGGGCTCGACAAATGTTGCCAGTGTGGAATTGTTGCCAGTGCCAATGTTGCCAATGCCAATGTTGCC